>CACZQS010000079.1 GCA_902783325.1 uncultured Lachnospiraceae bacterium | reverse complement strand
TATTCCGGATAGGAGACCCTGCGGACATAGCTGTTGAAGGTGGTGTAATTGATTCCGCTTAAGGCGGCCGCTTCCTTCTCTGTGAGGCTGTGATCCTCCATATATTTCAGGATGCGTTTTGAGAGGTTTTCTTTCCTTGTCGTTTTGTAATTGTTCTCTTCCATGGTCGTGCCTTTTCCTCTCTTGTGCATAAATCAAAAATAACTATGCATATAGTATAAAACTTATTTCGGAGTTGTGCAGTATTTGATGGAAAAAAGTTGTTTTGCGTGTTGAAAATCCATTTTAAATGGATTACGATGAAAAAGGTGTCAAAATACGTGACTAAGGAGTAGAATAATGAGTATGCCCAAGATCACACTGAAGGCAGCAAGAGTCAACGCCGGCATGACACAGGATGAAGCGGCGCACGCACTCAACAAGACGAAACAGACGATTGTCAATTGGGAGAGCGGGGTGACAGAGATCAAGTACAGGGATCTCATGCGCCTGTCCGAGCTTTATTCCATGCCGATTGAGTTTTTGAATATCCCGGAGAGACGAGATAAGACCGGCCAGGCATCCGGCAAAAGCTGATGACCTGACAGCGGCAAGAGGAGGTATTTATGGTCAAGAAGAACCTGGCGGAGCTCATGAAACAGAATTCCTATCCGGGCCGGGGCATCATGGTCGGGAGATCCGCCGACGGACGCCATGCCGTGATCGCGTATTTTATTATGGGCCGGAGCGAGAATTCGAGAAACCGCATCTTTGTGGAAGACGGAGACGGGATACGCACGCAGGCCTTTGATGAGTCGAAGATGGAGGACCCCAGCCTGATTATCTATGCGCCGGTGCGCGTCCTGGGATCCAAGACGATCGTGACGAACGGGGATCAGACCGATACCATTTTTGACGGACTTGACCGCCAGCTTACCTTTGAACAGTCTTTGAGGGAACGCCGCTATGAACCGGATGAACCGAATTATACGCCCCGGATTTCCGCAGTTGTGCATCTTACTGGCGGGGCGTTCAACTATGCCATTTCCATCCTGAAGAGCGCGGACGGCAATCCGCTCTCCGATCAGCGCTTCACGTATTCCTATACGCCTGCGCTTCCGGGAGAGGGGCATTTTATCAGCACCTATCTTCATGACGGCAGCCCGCTCCCGAGCTTTGAGGGGGAACCGGTCCGCGTTGAAGTGGGGGATGACCAGGATCTGTTTACCGCGGAGCTCTGGGAGGCACTGAATGCGGATAACAAAGTGTCCCTTTTTACCCGCTTCATCGACCTCAAAGACGGATCCTTTACTTCGAGGATCGTGAACCGGCACACGCGCTGAAGATGAGAACATCAGCCGATCAGACAATAGAGGAGACTTAAGTTATGAAAGAGCTGGAACTGAAGTACGGCTGCAATCCGAATCAGAAGCCGTCAAAGATTTTTGTGAACGACGGGAGGGAGCTTCCGCTTGAGGTTCTTAACGGAAGACCCGGTTATATCAATTTTATGGACGCGCTGAACGGATGGCAGCTTGTCAGCGACCTTAAGAAGGCGACCGGACTGCCCGCCGCGGCCAGCTTCAAGCATGTCTCTCCGGCGGGGGCGGCAGTGGGACTGCCGCTTGACGAAACTCTGAAAAAGATCTTCTTTGTGGACGATCTCGGAGAACTTTCGCCGCTTGCTGCCGCTTATGCGAGGGCGAGGGGCGCGGACCGCATGAGTTCCTTCGGCGATTTCATCTCCTTAAGCGATGTCTGTGATGAGCCGACAGCCAGGATCATCCGCCGGGAGGTATCGGACGGTGTCATTGCGCCCGGTTACACGGAGGGGGCGCTCTCGATCCTGAAAGAGAAAAAGAAAGGGAACTATACCGTCGTGGCCATCGATCCCGATTACCGCCCCGCGCGCCTGGAGCACAAGGATGTATTCGGGATCACCTTCGAGCAGGGCAGGAACGATCTTGAGATCAGTGAGTCCCTTCTTGAAAATGTCGTTACCGACAATAAGGAGATTCCCGAGGAGGCCAAGAGGGACCTTCTTATTTCGCTCATCACTTTAAAGTATACGCAGTCCAATTCCGTGTGCTACGCACTGGGCGGACAGGCGATCGGCATCGGGGCGGGACAGCAGTCCAGAGTGCACTGCGTCAGGCTTGCCGGCAGCAAGGCGGATAACTTCCTGCTGCGCCAGTGCCCGAGAGTGCTGGAACTGAAATTCCTGCCGGATGTGCGCCGCGCGGACAGGGATAATGCCATCGATGTCTATATCGGTGAGGAGTATGAAGATGTCCTGAGAGACGGCGTGTGGCAGACCCTGTTTGCCGAGAAGCCGGAGGTCTTCACGAAGGAGGAAAAGCGCGCGTTTCTTGACCGGGTGGACGGCGTCAGCCTCGGGTCCGACGCATTTTTCCCGTTCTCAGACAACATTGAGAGAGCGGTTAAGTCCGGAGTCCGTTATGTCGCACAGCCCGGCGGGTCCGTGCGCGACGATGCCGTGATAGAAGCCTGCAACCGGTACGGTATGGCCATGGCCTTTACCGGGATCCGGCTCTTCCATCATTGAAATACATTTATAAGACGACAGGAAGGAGAGACCATGCTTGCGAATTTAAAAGACGTTCTGGTGCCTGCGGAACAGGGAAAGTATTGCGTGGGGCATTTTAATGTAGTAACTGTGGAAATGGCGCGGGGTGTGCTGGCGGCAGCGGAAGAGGCGGGGGTGCCTGTGGTCCTCGGCATTGAGGAAAAGCAGCTCGGCATCTGCCCGCTGGATCTGTATGCATCTTATGTGATCCCTCTGGCAAGGAAGGCCGCTGTTCCGGTTGTGGTGCACTTTGACCGCGGGCAGACCTTCAACTGCTGTATCGAGGCTCTTAAGAAGGGATTTACTTCCGTGAATCTGGACTGCTCCAGAGATACGCTCGAGAACAATGAGGCCAAGGTGGCGGAGATGGCCCGGACGGCGCATGCGTTCGGGGCCACTGTGGAGGCGGAGCTCGGATACACTCCGGATGCCGCCGAGATAGAAGAACAGGGTGCCACGGATTATTTCACGGATCCCCAGCAGACGGTTCACTATGTGGAAAGAACCAGGGTCGACGCTCTGGCTGTCTCGGTCGGCACGGCGCACGGCGAGTACAAAGTGCAGCCGAAGCTTGACTATTCCCGAATCCGTGCGATCACGGAAGCGGTCCGGGTTCCGCTCGTTCTTCACGGCGGGTCCGGTCTGTCTGACAGCGCCATCAGGGAAGCGATCACCAGCGGCATTTCCAAGATCGATATCTTCACGGACATCAATATTGCCTGCTTCCAGGGAGCGATTCAGGCTTATAACGACGGTGTGTACGCGCAGAGTGATGTCATCCCCTACCAGATCCACTCCGTGAAGGCCGTGGCCGCCGAGAAGATCAAATTGTTTGCCAACCGCTGAGGTACTGCCATGACACGTGCATTTGATATTATCATCATCGCTGTTCTTGTTATTGCCATCGTCATGCTTATTACCGGAAACGGGGAGCAGCTGATGGGCTTTTTCTCTTCCAACAAGAGCGAGAGCATCTATGACGTCTATGAGAAGGAACCGTTTAACAAAGCCTGCCTGCTTTTCTGCATTGTAATGCTGATCAATGAGCTTGCCCTGCTGTTTCTCGGACCGATGATCCCGGGACTGGGACTGGTTACGGTGGGTGTGACGGTCGCCGCGTTTGTCGGCTTTATTCTGTATACAAGAAAGTACAGAAAGAAATGATGTGTTTCGCGAATTGACGAATGCAGGCATCGTGGTATATTCTATTGGGTAAAGTTTTTATAGGAGGCGAGATAATGGCAAAGAATATTGACTGGGGAAGCCTTGGCTTCGGATATATGGAAACGGATAAGAGCTATGTATCCCTTTACACAGACGGAAAATGGGACAGCGGCACACTTACCGCAGACCACACGGTTACGATGTCCGAGTGCGCAGGTGTTCTGCAGTATGCGCAGACGGTCTTTGAGGGCCTGAAGGCTTATACGACGGAGAGCGGGAAGATCGTGACCTTCCGTCCGGACCTCAATGCGGAGCGCATGGCCCAGTCGGCTGAGAGACTGGAGATGCCTGTATTTCCGGAAGAGCGGTTTATAGAGGCAGTTAAGGAAGTGGTCCGCGCGAATGTGGAATGGGTTCCTCCTTACGGTTCAGGCGCGTCGCTGTACATCCGTCCGTATATGTTCGGGACGAATGCCGTAATCGGCGTCAAACCGGCGGATGACTATCAGTTCCGCATCCTCGTGACACCTGTAGGTCCGTATTTTAAGGGAGGAGCCAAGCCTCTCACCATCAAGATCGCGGACTTTGACCGCGCGGCACCGCGCGGCACCGGCCATATCAAAGCGGGGCTCAACTATGCCATGAGTCTTCACGCGATCGTTCAGGCGCATAAGCAGGGATATGACGAGAACCTTTATCCCGACAGCGCTACCCGCACGAAGGTTGAGGAGACCGGCGGGGCGAACATCATCTTCATAAAGGGCAATAAGTTCGTGACGGTGAAATCCTCCTCGATTCTGCCCTCCATCACGCGCCGCTCTTTGGAATATGTCGCGGAGCACTATCTCGGCCTTGAGGTGGAAGAGCGCGAGATCTATCTCGATGAGCTTCCGGAATTCGAGGAAGCAGGTCTTTGCGGCACCGCGGCGGTGATCTCTCCGGTTGGAAAGATCGTGAATAACGGTAAGGAGATCCTGATTCCCAGCGGCATGAAGGAGATGGGTCCCACCACAAAGAAGCTGTATGATACTCTGACAGGCATCCAGATGGGCCGCATCGAGGCTCCGGAAGGGTGGATTTATGAGATCTGCTGAAGTGCGGATGACAGGTAACGAATGATCGGAAGCACCGGAGGGAAAATCCTTCGGTGCTTTTTCTGTCTTCACAGCAAAGGAGTCAAACATGGCCAGAGAACTGGACACGCGGCAGCTGATCGAAAGAAGCATCATCAGGAAATACCGGGAAGTTCTGTGGCATCCCTTTATCGATGCCGTAAACAAATACCGCCTGATCTCAAAGGACGACCGCGTGGCCGTCTGCATCTCCGGAGGGAAGGACTCCATGCTTCTCGCGAAGCTGATGCAGGAGCTGGAGAAGCACGGCAATGTGCCGTTTTCCAACCGCTTTCTTGTGATGGATCCCGGATATTCGGAAGCGAACCGGAAGAAGCTTGAAGAAAATGCCTCCATACTTGGAATCCCGGTCGAGATCTATCCCTCCAACATCTTCGACGTGGCGTACTCGCAGGAGAAGGGAGGATGCTATCTGTGCGCAAAGATGCGGCGCGGATGGCTCTACAACAAAGCGAAATCCCTCGGCTGCAACAAGATTGCCCTCGGCCATCACTTTGACGACGTCATCGAGACCACGGTCATGAGCATGTTCTACAGCTCTCAGATCCGCGCGATGCTTCCGAAGCTTCAAAGCGATCACTATGAGGGAATGGAGCTGATCCGGCCGCTCTATAAAGTACACGAATCCGACATCCAGTCCTGGGCCCGCTACCATCACCTCGAGTTTCTGCAGTGCGCATGCCGCTTTACGGATTACAGCAGCGAGGAGGCGGGCGGCTCAAAACGGCAGGAAATCAAGCAGCTGATCCGGAGGATGAAAAAGGAGACGCCGGACATAGACCAGAGCATCTTCAACAGCATTCATTCCGTGCAGCTCGATACGATGCCGGGATATGAGGCGAAGGGAGAGAAGCATACCTTTCTGGAAAACTGACAGGGGGCCGTGAATAGTAACAAAATTGCACGGCGGAACGGAATACTTTGTGATAAGATATTATCAACAATCTAATCCTGTATGTCCGCAAAGAAATACTTTCCTTGCGGCGATTTTCCTTAAAACAGAACAAAAAGAATTGAGTGAGGTGATAATTTATGGATCGCTACATGAAACGCGCTGAAGAATTGAGAGCGGCATCAGACCGGCATTACAACTGCGCCCAGGCGGTGCTCATCCCCTTCGCGGAAGCGCAGGGAATCGACACGGAGACAGCTTATAAGACGGCGGCCAATTTCGGCAGCGGCATGAAGATGGGCTCTGTGTGCGGAGCAATAACCGGAGGGCTTATGGCTCTCGGTCTTTTCGGCATTGAAGATGCGAAGGACGTAAACCGTTTCTGCCGGAAGATGCGGGAAGGGCACGACGGCCTGATGAACTGCTCTGATCTGCTCAAAAGGAACGCAGAGCTGGGCGGGGATAAAAAACAGCACTGCGATGGGATGGTGTACGACGCCGTCCGTGCCGTCACGGAAATCCTGGCGGAAAAAGGAATGTAAAGCTTTGAAAAGATATAAAAGAGAGAGACAGGGGGACGTGCCCGCTGTCTCTTTTTTTACCCGATTCTGGACAGAGAACAGACCGCCTGAGCGGCAATGCCCTCTCCGGAACCGGTAAACCCGAGCCGTTCCTCCGTCGTGGCTTTTACACTCACCCGGTCCTTCGGTATTTTGAGCCGGGAAGCGATGTTTTCCCTCATCTCCTCAATATAGGGGCGCAGCTTCGGCGCCTGTGCGATGACAGTGGAATCCACGTTTTCGATGTAGTAGCCGTGGTTCGTCAGGATTCCGCCGACCTTGCGCAGGAGAACAAGGGAGTCTGCGCCCTCATAGGCCGGGTCATTGTCCGGAAAATGAAGCCCGATGTCGCCGAGAGCTGCCGCGCCAAGGAGAGCATCCATGATGGCGTGTACCAGAACATCCGCGTCGGAGTGTCCGAGGAGTCCTTTCCCGAACGGGATCTCCACTCCGCCGAGAATCAGCTTCCGTCCCTCAGTCAGTCTGTGCACATCGTAACCGGTTCCCACTCTGCTCATTGCTTTTTCCTTTCCTGATTGTGCTTTCCCGATAGTTTTGTTACGAATCCTGCGCCATTATCTTGGCTGTCAGCGACGTCGAAACAGCATAGACAGTTCCGGTATCATCATCCAGGCAGCAGTACACGGTGCTCGTAGTGTCGTTGTCATTTCCGACAGAAATCTTCGTGACCTTCCCGTCCGAATCCGTAACGAAGATGACACACCGCGGATCGTCCAGCCCGTACAGTCCCGGATCCGTGACATTTTCAAGAGTCTGATACAGCCGCACACCGGTCACGGAAGCCGCCATTTCCCCGGCCTTAAGCTGAAGATTGTCCGCACTGTCTGTGCCGCTGTCCGGGTCTGAAGAAGAGCTCTCTTCGGAATCGTCGCCGGCAGGGGCAGCCGTGTCCCGCCACACCCCGTTATCCCGTACGTAGGAAGCGGCGGATGAAGGCGTCTGATAGGAGACCGCGATGATTCTGTCCGCCGTGTAAGGGAGCAGCATATCCCGCACAGCCTGTTTAGCTTCGTATTGTGAAGAGAAATGGCGCACGGCAAAAAGAACCGCAATAAGAGCAATGAGAATCGTGAGTCCTATCAGAAGATTTCGCTTTTTCATCGTCAGCGTCTTCGCCTCCTTAAGAATACGATCAGTCCCGCAAGCAGCACGGCAAGCGGCAGCCCGACCATCATGCAAAGGCCCAGAACCGTATGTGTTCCTGTGTCAATGATGGTCTGGGGAACCTGAAGCGATTTGGCGGGAACCGCCGCCGAAGCTTCCTGATCCGTGAGGTACGCCATGGAACTGGAAAAGAGGGCCATATTTCCCTCGGGCAGTGCCGTCTGCTGCTGAATCAGAGTGGAGAGAGCGGCTGAGCTGAAGAGACACGGTGTAGAATAATAGAGAATTCTCATCGCGCGTGACCCGCTCTCATCCTCCTCTTCGGCTGTCCCCTCCGGAAGATCCACGTCCGGCGTCCCTTTTGAATCCTGCGAGGGCGTCTCTTCGATCGATACGGCCAGGGCAAAAATCCCGGTTTCATCTTTCTCACTGCGCTCCACGGAATCAAGGATTTCCTCTTTGAGATAACCGTCCTCATCGGTGGAAAGAACTGTCAGAACGGTGTAAACCGCTTCATCCGTATCGCCGGGATCGACCGCCTCCGGCAGGGCACAGATGATATTCTGGTTTTCCAGACCTTTTGTCACCTCCGAGTTTCCCGTTTTCGGGAGAATCAGGTACGGGGCCTGCACGTAGGAGGACTCATTTCCCTCCATGACGAGGCCGCCGCGCCGCGTGACGCCGTAGGTACTTAAGATCCTGTCAAGACAGGGCGTCCCGCTTCCGGTCACCGCCTCCGACATCGTGACAAGCAGAAGGCGGCCGCCTCTTTCCAGGTAGTTCATGACCTTCTTTATTTCGTCCTCCGTGAAATCCTGCGAGGGGGCATAGATGATGAGGGCGCCCGCGTCCTCAGGAACGTCTCCGGAAAGAAGATTCAGCTCCCCGGATTCGATATTGGCCTTGGCCAGCGCATCCGCCATCTCGCTGCTCACGGCAAGCTCGTCATGGCCGGCTGTGTAATAGACTTTTGTGTTTGCGGGAAATGCCGCCGCGGCGACCGCTCTTGTAATCTGCCCTTCCGCGTCCCAGTATGCGGGATCGGAATAGTAGGAGGTATAGCCGTAAAAGTTGTAGTAGGAGGCTGTTTCCGCCCTGTCGGCACATACCGCGATCACACTGTTAAGGGGAAGTGTCTCGTCTGTGTACTGCGATGCGAAAGTAGGATTTGCAACAGCGTCAATGATGTTCAGCCTGATGTGATCAGAGCTCTTTTCATAGGACTGGCAGAGCTTTACGACCGCCTCGTCCTCCTGACCGGCCTGTGTGATCAGATTGAGAGTGACATCTTCTGTCAGGGAATCCAGGACTCCCTTCGTGATATCCCCGATCGAATACAGCTTCTGGTCGGAGACATCCATGCTCGTGAATCTGCCGGGAAGAGCTGCCACAATTCCGTTTATGACAAGGATCGCGGCGATGACGATGGCCGTCACGGCGATGGAATAGGTTCCGTTCATCAGACGCCTTCTGCCGGAGTCCGTGACGCGTGGAGTCTCAGTTTCATTTATATGCTTCATCCAATGCCACCTCCTCTTAGTGCGTAATTCTATACCGCCATGTACAGTTGTCGGATGCGAATTCAGTAAGTTCATGCTTCGCATTCGCTAACTGAATTCAGCTCCCTTCAGCTCCACCGTCTCTTGTCAAGAGACTGGATGGTCAGAGCGATTCCGACAGCCGCATAGGACAGGAAGAAGAGCACGTTGGTCCATGAGAACACCCCGCCGGCGAAATCCGAAAAATGCGTGCTGAAATCCAGAATCCTTAAGACGGATTCTGTGCGCCCGCTGAAAAAATCCGGGCGCAGCATATAGGCGATGATGCATCCCGCGCCCAGTACGCCCAGTGTAAGCATACTGAGACCGAAATGCTTTGTCATGCCGTATACCAGCAATGCGGCAGTCACGGACAGCACCAGGAGGAACAGCATGGCCGTAAAAGCCGTGCCGCTGATCATGGTGAACAGGCTGCTCAGCATCTGTGTCGCGAAAATGAAAAGGATCGTCAGGATGGCCGAGATGACCGCACTCTCCGTACAGCTGGAGATGAACATTCCGACGGCAAGATAGGCACAGCCCATCAGGAAAAATGCAAAGATACATACGTAATCCCACAGGAGCGTCTCCGCCCCGAAGGACAGCATGATCAGGGGATAGATACACATCATCAGTACCGGAATCGCGAACACAGTCACAAGAGCCAGGTATTTCCCGAACACGATGCTGCTGATCCGGACGGGAGACGTCAGGAGCAGCTGGTCCGTCTTCTGGGAGCGCTCCACGGCAAAGGACCGCATCGAGAGCACCGGAATGACAATATAAAAGAGCAGCATGGAACCGCTGACCGCATAATGCAGAGTCAGCAGGCCGTTAAACAGATTGTAATAGCGGAACATCAGTCCCGTGACGAGAAGTGCCGATGCGGCTGCGATCGCGCCGGTCATATTTGTCATGAGACTTCTCAATTCCTTCTTGTATATTGCAGTCATTGCAGCTCCTTCAGGCTTTAAGTGCGCCCGCCTTTTTCATCCGGCGTTCCGTCTTTATCCTCACCGTCCTGCCCTGTGAGATGCAGGAAAATCTCTTCAAGTCCCGTTTCCTTCGCTCTGAGTTCGACTACGGAACAGCCCGCTTCAAAGAGCGCCTTGCTGATCTCTCCTCTTATATCACCGCTTTCAGCAGCGCGCACTCTTACATGAACGCCGTCATCGGACACAGATGAATCCTCAATCTCAGCCACTTTCCTCAGGGCGTCCGTGACCTGTTCTTCGCTCCCCAAAGCGGTGACGTATATAATCATCCCGCTGCCGACAGACTCCTTAAGCTTCTCAGGTGTGTCAAATGCCGCCAGCCTTCCTTCGGAAAGAATCAGCACGCGGTCGCAGACTTCAGAGACTTCACTCAGGATATGGGAGCTCAGGATCACCGTATGCGTCTTTCCGAGCGCACGGATCAGTTCCCTGATTTCAATTACCTGCTTCGGATCCAGCCCCACAGTGGGCTCATCCAGAATCAGAGTCTGCGGATCGGCGATGAGGGCCTGTGCCAGCCCGATTCTCTGACGAAATCCCTTGGAGAGGTTCCGGATCAGACGGCCGGACACTTCTTCGAGTCCCATCTGCGCGATGACGGTATCCACCCTTGCCTTCCTCTCTGCTTTTGGAATGCGCTTCAGCTCCGCCGTAAAACGCAGATATTCAAGCACCGTGAGATCTCCGTAGAGAGGCGGTGTCTCGGGCAGATACCCTATGGTTTTTTTCGCCTCCTCCGGTTCCGAGAGGATGTCGTGTCCGTTGACGATGACTTCGCCGTCCGTCGGGGAGAGGTATCCTGTCATGATATTCATCGTCGTCGTTTTTCCTGCGCCGTTCGGGCCCAGAAAACCGTAGATCATGCCGTCCTCAATCACAAAACTCAAATCCTCGACCGCGGCAAACCCGTCATATTCTTTTGTCAGGTGTTTCACCTCTATCAAGCTCTATATCCTCCTGATATGACTGAAAAAAGAAAGTCTGCATGCCCCGTTCATGCAGACTACTTTATACAAAAAATGTGTAAGTGATGTGAAACGCATAACAATGTCCCGACCTTCCAGCCCTCTACAGGTTTTCGGCCATGAATTTCCTGATAGCATCAGCAGCGTCTTCTTCATTTTCACCTTCAACCGTGAAGGTCACCAGATCTCCCTTCTTTACGCCGAGCCCCATGACCTCAAAAATTCTGGAAGCTCTTCCGCATCTTCCGTCTTTGCAGATCATCACATCTGCAGGCGCAAAGCTCTTCGCCAGAGAGACGAGTTTCCCCGCCGGTCTGGCATGGATTCCGTCTGCGTCCGTGATCACGCAGCTGAACTCCTTCATACTTCAGAATTCCTCCCGGTACTTTGCGAGCTGGCTCCGCACTCTCTGGATCAGCATCTCCAGCGCGACCCTGTTGTGCCCGCCGTCCGGAATGATCACGTCTGCGCGGCGCTTGCTGGGCTCGACAAACTGTTCATGCATGGGTTTTACGGTCGTCAGGTACTGGCTGATGACGCTGTCGAGGGACCGTCCCCTCTCTTTTACATCGCGGAGAATGCGGCGCAGAATCCTCACATCGGCATCCGTGTCGACGAAGACTTTTATGTCCATCAGACTGCAGAGGGATTCCTCCGCGAAGATCATGATTCCCTCCAGGATCAGCACCGGTGCCGGGTGCACGACGATGAACTGATCGGAGCGGTTGTGCTGTGAATAGTCATAGACAGGCATCTCGATCGCGTGCTGTGCCTTCAGCATGCGGATGTGTTCGCACAGAAGCTCTGTATCAAATGCGTCAGGGTGGTCGTAATTAAGCTTTGTGCGCTCCTCAAAAGGAATATCGTCATGCCGCTTATAGTAGTTGTCATGCCGGATGATGCTCACCTCATCCGACCCGAAGCACTCCACGAGCTTGTCGGCCAGAGTTGTCTTTCCGCTGCCGCTTCCTCCTGCAATCCCGATTAAGATTGTTTCCACCTAAGCGCTCCTCCCTTCCCGCATACAGTCCGCCGTCAGTTCCCGGACGCTTCCATCTCCTTCACGATCTTCACGATCCGGCTGGTGCCGAGTCTGTCTGCGCCAAGCTCCATGAATTTCTTCGCGTCATCGATGGAGGAAATGCCGCCGGCCGCTTTAATTTTGACATTCGGCCCCACATATCTGCTGAAGAGCTCGATGTCCTCAAAGGTGGCGCCTGCGGTGCTGAATCCGGTGGATGTCTTGATGTAATCCGCTTTCGCGCGGGTCACGATCTCGCACATGCGGATCTTTTCTTCTTCCGTGAGCAGGCAGGTCTCAATGATGACTTTCAGGATGTGATCACCGCAGGCTGCCTTCACCATCGCGATCTCCGCCTCTACATCCGTATATTTCTGGTCTTTCAGCCAGCCGAGATTGATCACCATGTCAATCTCGTCCGCGCCCCGGCTGATCGCGTCCGCCGCCATGAATGCCTTCGCGGAAGTGGTGTCGTAGCCGTTCGGGAAACCGATCACCGTACAGATCGCCACGCGGTTTCCCGCATAGCTCTTTGCGTCCGCGACGTAGCTGGCCGGTATGCAGACAGAAGCCGTTCCGTATTTGATGCCGTCATCACAGATGCGGCGGATCTCCGACCGCGTCGCTGTCGGAGAAAGAAGTGTATGGTCCACATGGCTCAGAATTTCCCTGATTTCATTTGTCATCTTCATATCCTCCTCATGCACTTTGGCAATTGAAGCCTTTTTTCTTTATCCAATTGTACCATACCCCCTTCATTGACAACAGAGGCATTTCAAGTTAACATAGGAATACTTTTTATCGGCCGCGCCGCGAAATGTGAAAAGTAAAGGATTCTGTTATGACACTCTATGAAGCAGTCTTTAAGCGCCATTCCATAAGAAAATTCAAGTTCGATCCCATCGGGGCGGAGATCCTTGAGAAGATCGGTTCCTTTTACACGGATATCGTTCCTCTGTATCCGGGGATCGAAACCGAGATCGGCATCACCGATAATACGGCGAACAAGCGTGTGGCGCGCGGTCTGTTTTCCTGCTCCGCGCCTTACTACCTTACCATTTATTCGGAAAAACGGCCCCACTACGAGATGAACGCCGGGTATCTGTGCGAACAGCTGTCTCTTTACCTTTTTACACTCGGAATCGGAAGCTGTTTTCTGGGCAGTACCCGTCTCATTGATACTCCAAAGGTGCGCAGCGATAAGGAACTGGTGATCACGATGGCCTTCGGCAGACCGGCCGGCCGCCTTGCGCGGAGGGCGGAGGATGCCAAGCGCATCCCCTTGCGCGAACTGTGCGTCTATAAGGAACCGCCGTCCAAGTGGATGTCCCAGGTGATCGAAGCGGCAAGGCTTGCTCCCTCCGCATTGAATTCCCAGCCCTGGCGATTCGTCGTGGTGGGAAGCCGCATCCATATCTTCTCGAAAAAAGGCGGGATGGACCGTCCGAAAAGATGGGATGAATTCAATTTCGGAGTGATGTTCTCGCATATCGCCGTTGCCTCGGAGGAGCTGTGGCTCGATGTGGATCTCATCCGCCTCGAGAATATCAGCCAGAAGAACTTCCGCAGCAATCAGTATGTGCTGAGCGCGATCGTGCGGGCTCAGGAGACGTGATCAGAATCTTGTTTTCGAAAAAATGCATTTTTAGGCTTGACACCTGATCATAAGATTATGTATAATCCTTGTGTTCTTGAAAAACAGCAAGGACATCTGCGCGAGTGGCTCAGCGGTGGAGCACCACCTTGCCAAGGTGGGGGTCGCGGGTTCGATCCCCGTCTCGCGCTCGAGGGAGG
>CACZQS010000078.1 GCA_902783325.1 uncultured Lachnospiraceae bacterium | reverse complement strand
CTCGAGAATCCGGGCAAGGCCGTGATCACGGCTGAGTACTTCAGCGAAGAGGGCGAGTCCCTCGGCGCGGACAGCATCGCTATCGCCGGATTCTAAGTACAGGACCAACCCGAAAGGGCGTGTCCGACTCAAAGGAAAGACGTGGCAGGGGGAACATCCCCCTGCCATTTTCGTGTCAGGCCACAAGCAACGTTATGTAAACAAATATGACAATGGGGACTGTCCCCGTTGTCATATTTGTTTACATAACTCTCATCCCTCTTCCCTTTCCCCTTGCCATCCCCAACATCCGGTGCTATGATGATACAAGTCATTTTTTGTATGGAGGATAGGAAAAGTGCAGGTTTGGCAAGTTTTACTGATTATTTTACTGGTGTTGGTCGTCGCGCTGGCCGTCTTGTATTTTATGGGGAAGCGCCTGCAGAAGAAGCAGGCGGCGCAGCAGGAGCAGATTGAAGCTTCGAAGCAGCAGATGACGCTGCTGATCATCGACAAGAAGCGAATGCCGGTGAAGGACTCCGGACTTCCGCAGGCGGTGATCGACCAGGTGCCGAAGCTCATGCGCCGCAGCAAGATGCCGATCGTCAAGGTCAAGGCCGGGCCGCGGGTGATGACGATGGTCGCCGACGACAAGATCTTCGATATGATCCCCGTCAAGAAGGAAGTGAAGGCCACGGTATCCGGCATCTACATCACGGATATACGCGCCGCCCACGGAAAGCTCGAGACGCCGCCGCCCAAGAAGAAGGGCCTCCGCGCGAAGCTGTTCGCATGGCGCGACAAGGCGCAGGCGGATCTGAACACCGCGCAGGGCACCGGCAAGAAATCCAAAAAGAAATAATATTAGAATCAAAGACAAAACCGCATCTCCACAACGGAGTCCGCGGTTTTTTCTTTGTCCGCAAACAGCTCATAGACGAGGGTAATCCGGACCTCGGCGTCCGACTCGCTGACCCGCACCTCCTGCGTCCGGACGGTCATGGGAATCGTCATGTACGGCGTTTTATAAAATGCCTCCGCCGCAAAACCTTCCTCAAATACAAAGTCGACTTCGGCCTCCCCGCGGCGGTGTACTTCCACATGCCGGCCCCGCAGAACCACATGCACCTTCACCGCCGGGGATCCGTCTTCGCTTTCTTCCTCATATAAAAAATGCAGCGCCTCCCGGACGCGCCGGCAGCTTCCGACCGCCTTCACGACGGTCACCGTCTGCCCGGAAACATCCGTCTCGGCACCACATTTAACATCCGGAGAAGCGCTCCCCACCGGAGTCTGCACTCCCCGAACGAAAACCTCTACATTCCTGATAGTGCTCTCCATGCCCTTTCAGAACTCCTCGATCGGCACGATCCTCGCATTCTTCACGTCCACGGGCAGCACGGAATTGGCAAAGCCCGCGAAGCGCTCCGCCTCGTCGCTCACGTAGAAGCGGTAAGGGTACGGTTCCCCCGCATCCCTCAGCTTGTCATTATCAAGCCCCTGCTCTTTAAGCAGCCTCTTAAGCTCCGACGCCGTCTCGTAAGCCGGATTCACGAGCCGGATTCCGTCCCCGATCAGCCGGCGGATCTCGGACCTAAGCAGCGGATAATGCGTGCAGCCCAGAATCAGCGCGTCGATGTCGTGCTCCAGCAGCTCGTCCAGATAGCGGAGCAGAATCTCGTCCGTAATCTTGTCGTGAATCCACCCCTCCTCGACGAGCGGCACGAGAAGCGGACAGGCCTTGCCGATCACACTCGCGTCGGACCGGATTCCCTGGATCGCCTCGCTGTAGACGTGGCTTCCGATCGTAGCTCTTGTCGCGATGACCCCGATGCGGCCGCTTTTGGATGCCTCGCAGGCCGCGCGCGCGCCCGGCTCCACCACTCCGATCACGGGCAGCCCGCCCGCCTCTTCCCGGATTTCATCCATGGCAAGAGCCGTCGCCGTATTGCAGGCCACGACGATCGCCTTGATCTCCTGCGTCTTCAGAAAGCGGACGATCTGCCTCGAATAGCGCTTGATCGTCTGGCCGGACTTGCTGCCGTAGGGAACGCGCGCCGTGTCCCCGAAATAGACGATCTTCTCCATCGGCAGATTCCGCATGATCTCCCGCGCGACCGTGAGCCCTCCGAGCCCCGAGTCGAAAACTCCGATAGGTAAGGATTTAAGCATTCTGTACACCTGCGCAGCGCATGTCGAGCGCCTTGTTGATGGTCCGGTACTGATTGTCGATGTGCAGCTTCATGACGCGGACCGCCTCTTCCTCCCTGCGCTCCTCGACCGCCTTGACGATCGCGTCGTGCTCCCGGATCAGCGTCTGCCGGATGTCGATGTCTTTGAGGTACTCCACCCGGAAGCGGTACATCTGCTCCCTCAGATTGTTCAGGATCTGGATCAGCCTGCGGTTTCTGGTTCCTCTGTATATGATATCGTGAAACTGCTCGTCCGCTTCTCCAAGAAGCGTCAGGTCGGATTCATCCTCCCCGATCAGTTTTGAAAATGTCTCTTCCGCGTCCTTCAGCTCGCGGACCTCTTTCTCTGTCATCAGCCGCACCGCCCGCCGGATCGCGAGGACGTCGAGGCTCCTGCGGATCTCCAGGACATCCCCCAGCTCCTGGCGCGTGATGTCCGCCACATGGGCGCCGCGCCTCGGGACCATGACGACCAGTCCCTCGTGCTCCAGCTTCCGGATGGCTTCCCGGATGGGCGTCCGCGATACTCCCAGTTTATTGGCAAGGGTGATCTCCATCAGCCTCTCGCCGGGTTTCAATTCTCCCCGGAGGATCTGCCTCCTCAGTGTCAGGAATACCACTTCCCTTAAGGGCATATACTCTTCCGGATTTAAAGTAGTTTCCGTTCTGCTCATGATGCGTTTCCCCTTTACGCATAAGTTTTTGTGTTCCTTATTGATTCCCCGTCGGCCATGTGAGAAATGTCCTCGCCCACGGCCGCTCGCGGCGGAGCCTCTTTCTGCAGGTCTCCGCTTTTTCCTTATCATTGAAAATGCCGAAA
Source organism: uncultured Lachnospiraceae bacterium (assembly GCA_902783325.1). Lineage (GTDB taxonomy): Bacteria > Bacillota > Clostridia > Lachnospirales > Lachnospiraceae > Chordicoccus. The sequence goes on along the minus strand of CACZQS010000078.1, from coordinate 2,573 downwards.
ACGGTAGGTCCGCTGCCGCTCATGATCGCCCGAAGCGCGCCTTCCTCCTCCATCACGCGCTCGATCTCCCCGATGACCGGGTATTTCGGTCCCGTCACTCCCTCGAGGACGTTGAACATGCGGTCTTCAGCTGTCATGCCCACGAGGTCCTCGTCCTCGATCGCCTGCACCAGTCCGTCAATATCCGGGTGCTCCGTAATCGAAGAGGCGTCAAATGCCCCGTACACGTCTCTCGTAGAAACACTGATATTCGGCTTGCACAGAAGAATTCCGGCATCCGGCATGGACTTAAGCGGAGTCAGGATCTCCCCGATTCCCTCGGAGAGCGCGGTTCCCTTCAGGATGCAGTACGGTACGTCGGCGCCGATCATGGCGCCCTTCATCAGCAGGTCCTTCTGCTTCAGCCCTAAATGAAAGAGCCGGTTGACGCCGAGCAGCGTCATCGCCGCGTCGGAGCTGCCGCCTGCCAGCCCGGCCGCCACGGGTATGAACTTGTCAAGCCGGATGCGCAGCCCGTCTGTCACACCCGCCTCCTCCATCAGAAGCTTCGCTGCCCTGACCACAAGATTGTTTTCATCTGTCGGTATATAGCTGAGATTCGTCGTGAGCTCTATGCCCGGTCTGTCCTTCACGGCCTCAAGTGTCAGCCTGTCGTACATCCCGACCATCTGCATCACCATGCGGACCTCGTGATAGCCGTCCGGCCTCTTCCTTAAGACGTCCAAGGCAAGATTGATCTTCGCAGTTGCCCGGAGATACATGATTATCCCTCACTATACTGTTTTTTCATCATTATATAGACATTTTTAGATGCGTTCAATACAAGCCGCAAACGGATTTGATTTTGTGGTATAATGTTCGCGACGCATGAATTTGAGGTGATAGGTATGTTAAGAGCATTTGCTGCTATACTCTTTGTGGTGCTTTATTGTATTTTTTCCGTTCCGATCCTTCTCGTGGAAACAGTCGTCCGGAAAGTCAACAAGAAGGCGGCGGAGCTTTCCATGCTGCGCATCGTGCAGGTGGCATTTCGCATCCTGCTCTTTATCTGCGGGACGAAGGTCACCACGATCGGTCATGAGAACATCCCTGACAATGAGGCCGTCCTCTTCGTCGGCAACCACCTAAGCTTCTTCGATACAATCATCAGCTACAGCCAGATGAAGGACCGCTGCGGATACATTGCGAAAGATAATCTCGAGCACATACCGCTGCTCAGCTGGAATATGAAATTCCTGCTCTGCCTCTTCTTAAAGCGCGACGACCTGAAGCAGGGACTCGAGACGATTCACAAAGCCATCGATTACATCAAGGAAGGCATCTCCGTCTTCATTTACCCGGAAGGGACGCGGAACAAGAGCGGCGACGACACGAAGCTCCTGCCCTTCCACCGCGGCAGCTTCAAGATCGCCCAGCGGACCAACTGCAGGATCATACCGGTGGCCTTCAACAATGCGGACGATGTGTTTGAGCGGCATTTCCCGAAGGCCAAGAGCGCGCATGTCATCGTGGAATACGGAAAGCCGATCGCCTACAGCGACCTCACCAAGGAGGAGCAGAGGCACATCGAGGATTACTTCCGCAACATCATCCTGGAAATGGTTACAAAGAACAGGGAGCTCGTATGAGCTCTCTTATTCATTCTCCTCCAGCTCCCCGAAGATCACGGCGAAGTGCGGGTTCTCTTCTTCCGCGTCGCGCATGACGAGCTTCACGCGGCCCAGGTAGGATGAGACCGGCGAGCTGGCCGGATCCTCCGCCTCGAAGAAGCCGACGACGGTGTCCTCGGACATCTCCGTCAGGCAGTCGTAGAGCGCGTCCAGATTCTCCCCGTAATAATCCGGGAGATCCAGCTTCATCGCCAGGTATTTGTGGACTTCTTCGCGGGTGTGGATCGGACGGAAATCCAGAATCACTTTTCTCATCTTGCCCTCCATTTGTCATTTAATAAAGCTTTTCAAAAGTGTTGTAGTGATCTTCGGTGTAATAGATCAGCCCGTCGTCCGACCAGACGATGCGCTTCGCTCCCCGCTTGCCTCCGTCATAGTCTATATCGCATTCATAGTAGGTCCTGCCGTCCTTTTTCGGCAGAATGCCCTCGTAATTGCCGAACTTTCCGCCGCCTATTGACTTTCCGGGGGCGTAGTAGGCGAGGCTTCCGCCTTCCCAGCCCAGGTCCTGAGCCTGCCGCTTTGTGATGAAATTGCCCGGCAGGTGCCCATAGGTGTGCAGGTACAGTGCCACCTCTTCTTTACTGGTGTACTCGCCGTCCTCCTCGACGGTGATCCCGTCCGTGCCGCTGCTCTTTCCACTGCCGTTTCCGCTGCTGTTCTTCTCCTCCGTAGAATAAGCGGCTTCCGTCTGCGTACTCGTGCCCGAAGAAGAATTGGACTTTTTCTTCTTCCCGGCGCTCGCGGTACATCCCACAGAAAAGATGAGTACCGCCATGAGGATGAGCGCGGTCAGTCTGTGCAATAATCCTTTATTTCTCTTCATCACTGCCTCCTTTTGAGAGGATATCGACGATTCTCTCGAACTTCATGAAGCGCGAAGCCTTGACGAGGACCGTGTCG
>CACZQS010000077.1 GCA_902783325.1 uncultured Lachnospiraceae bacterium | reverse complement strand
CTTCTGGGCGCTTATGACGCCCAGATCGGGTTCGGCCTTCCCGCTATCGGAGGCAAGGACTCCATGTCGGGCAGCTATGAGGCGATGGACGTCCCGCCGACACTCGTGTCATTTGCTGTTGCGACAGGAAAGGTGCAGGAGGTGGTGTCCCCTGAATTCAAGACGCCCGGCAGCAGGATCGTCTGGATCCGGGCCTCCCGCGACGGGAACCAGATGCCGGATTATGCCGCTATTTTAAATACCTGTGCCGCACTTAAGACCGATATGCTTGCCGGCCGCATCGTGTCCGCCTATGTGGTCGGACGCTTCGGCATCGCGGAAGCCGTCAGCAAGATGGCCTTCGGCAATCATCTCGGGCTAAAGATCGAGCACGACTTAAGTCCGATTGATTTCTTCTCTCCCTATTACGCGGATTTTATTTGCGAAGTGAGAGAGGGAGAGGTGGGAAATCTGGCCTCTTCGTACCGCGTGATCGGGGAGGTGACGGATGAGGCCGCATTCCGGTACGGAAATATCTGTATTCCGCTTGAGGAGGCGCTTGCGTCCTGGAGCGGACGCCTTGAGAGCACGTTCCGCACCCGGGATTCGGAAGATACTTCGGAAGTATCGCAGCCCCTGTATGAAGCAAAGGAGATCGCCGTCTGCACCCATAAGCTCGCGCAGCCGCGCGTCTTTATCCCGGTATTTCCGGGGACCAACTGCGAGTATGATTCGGCGCGCGCTTTTGAGGAAGCGGGAGCGCTGGTGTCGACGCGCGTATTCCGCAATCTGACGGAGCAGGACATCCGGGAATCCGTCAGCGAATTTGCCGCGGAGATCGCGAAAGCGCAGATCATCATGTTCCCGGGCGGGTTCTCCGCCGGTGATGAGCCGGATGGATCCGCGAAGTTCTTTGCGACGGCCTTCCGGAATGCGCGGATCTGCGAGGAGGTCGGAAAACTCTTAAGTGAGCGCGACGGACTGGCTCTGGGGATCTGCAACGGATTTCAGGCTCTGATCAAGCTCGGGCTCGTTCCGGGAGGAGAGATCTGCGGCCAGAGGGAGGATTCCCCGACGCTTACCTTCAATACCATAGGGCGGCATATCTCCCGCATGGTCTATACGCGGGTCGTATCAAACAAGTCTCCATGGCTGGCCGGTGCAGTGAACGGGGGAGTCTATGTCTCTCCTGCGTCGCACGGCGAGGGGAGATTCGTGGCCGGAAAAGAGTGGATTGAGAAACTCTTCAGGAACGGTCAGGTCGCCACGCAGTACTCGGATCCCGAGGGACGGGTGACCATGGATGAAGAGTGGAACGTCAACGGCTCCTATATGGCCATTGAAGGAATCACTTCTCCGGACGGCCGCGTCTTCGGAAAAATGGCGCATATCGAGAGACGGGGGGACGGCGTCGCCGTCAATATCTGCGGCGAGCAGGACATGCATGTGTTCCGCTCCGGCGTGGAATATTTCCTGTAATTTGAGACATACTGTTTATGATTCAGAAGACTTAGAGGTACTTGCGCTTAAAGCCCGTCGGAATATACTATACAATTTTCCAAGAACTTACTTTTGACACTTGAATCATATATATGAAAAGGGAGACAGGAAAATGGGCCAGGATGCAACGTTAAATGCCGCCGCTTCCGCCAACAGGCTTCACATCAGTTTTTTCGGCTGCCGGAATGCGGGAAAGTCCTCTGTCGTCAATGCCGTTACGGGACAGGATCTCGCCGTGGTTTCCGAGGTGAAGGGAACGACGACGGACCCTGTGAAGAAAGCGATGGAGCTGCTGCCTTTGGGTCCGGTTGTCATCATTGACACACCGGGCTTTGACGACGAGGGAATGCTCGGGGAGAAACGGGTCCGGAAGGCAAACGAGACCCTGAACCGCACGGACGTGGCTGTGCTCGTGGTGGATTCCTCCGCCGGAATGAAGGAGGAAGACCGCCTGCTTCTCAGCTTGTTCAGGAAGAAGGAAATCCCTTTCCTCATCGTGTGGAACAAGTCAGATCTGGACTGCCGCGGGGAGGAACCCCCTGAAGGTGCCATCTATGTCAGCGCGAAAACCGGGGAAGGAATCGAAGAACTGAAAAAAAAGCTCGGGGAGATCAGCCCTGAAGAAGATCCGGCGCACACCCTGACCGGAAATCTGGTAAGCGGCGGCAGGACCGCCGTGCTCGTTATCCCGATCGACAAGGCGGCTCCGAAGGGAAGGCTGATAATGCCCCAGCAGATGGCGATCCGCAGTATTCTCGACGCAGGCGGGACAGCATTTGTGACGAGGGACAGTGAACTTGCCGGCACGCTGATGCAGCTGAAAGAGGATCCGGCCCTGGTCATCACCGACAGCCAGGTATTTGCGGCTGTGAGTGCCGTCGTGCCGGACCGGGTGCCGCTTACGTCCTTTTCGATTCTGATGGCAAATTACAAAGGGACTCTTAAGACCAGCGTGAAGGGGGCGGCTGCCCTCGAAACGCTTAAAGACGGAGACCGGGTCCTGATGGCGGAGGGATGCACGCATCACAGACAGTGCGGGGATATCGGCACGGTCAAGATTCCCGCCTGGCTGAAGAAGATGACCGGGGCCTCCCTCCTGATCGATACCTGTTCCGGGACGGAATTCCCGGATGATCTCACTCCCTATGCGGCTGTCATCCACTGCGGAGGCTGCATGACGACAGAGCGGGAGGTCCTGTACCGCATGAAGTGTGCGGAGGACCAGGGGGTGCCATTTACCAATTACGGCATCGCGATTGCGAAGATGACCGGCATTCTTGAGCGGAGCCTTAGAGTTTTTCCCGGTATTGTTGATGCATACCAGTGAAATAAGTGATATACTTTACTGTTTAGAATTGAACAGATGCGGCTGCATCTGGAGGAGCTGAATTCAGTTAGCGAATGCGAAGCATGAACTTACTGAATTCGTATCCGACAATTGAGTATGAGGTTATGGACTTCGGTCCAAGAGGAGCCGGATTTTGTTCTCGGTTCTTATGTCCGAAGGACGTAAGAAGCGAGATTACAAAATCGGGTCTAAGAACAATAAGTCAGCGTACAAAACTTCGTTTTGGGAGGAGGAAAACTGTTATGCCCAAGTACGATCCAAAATCATTAAAGGCAGAAGATTTCATCAATGATGAAGAAATCCGTGAGACTCTCGCCTATGCGGAGGCCAATAAGAATAATGCGGAGCTCATCGACCGGATATTAGAGAAAGCCCGCCCCGTAAAGAAGGGAAACGGATGCACCTGCGCGGGGCTGACCCACCGCGAGGCTTCCGTGCTGCTCGCCACGGAGCTTCCGGACAAGATCGAGCGCATGTATGAGATCGCGGAGGAGATCAAGCTTGCTTTCTACGGAAACCGCATCGTAATCTTCGCGCCGCTGTATCTCTCCAACTACTGCGTCAACGGATGTCTCTACTGTCCGTATCATCTGAAGAACAAGCATATCGCAAGGAAGAAGCTCACACAGGAAGAGGTGCGCGCGGAGGTGATCGCGCTCCAGGATATGGGTCACAAGAGGCTGGCGATCGAAGCCGGCGAGGATCCGGTCAACAACCCGATCGAGTACATCCTCGACTGCATCGACACCATTTACAGTGTTCATCACAAAAACGGCGACATCCGCCGCGTCAACGTCAATATAGCCGCCACGACCGTGGAGAATTACAGAAAGCTGAAGGAAGCCGGGATCGGAACCTATATCCTTTTCCAGGAGACCTATCACAAGGAGAGCTATGAGACGCTTCATCCCACAGGACCGAAGCACGATTATGCGTATCACACGGAGGCGATGGACCGCGCCATGGAGGGCGGCATCGACGATGTGGGGCTCGGCGTCCTCTTCGGCCTTGAGATGTATAAATACGAATTTGCCGGTCTCATCATGCATGCGGAGCATCTGGAAGCCGTGCACGGTGTGGGCCCCCATACGATCAGCGTTCCCCGCGTAAAGCGCGCGGACGATATTGATCCGGATATGTTCGACAACAGCATCTCGGATGAGATTTTTACCAAGATCGCAGCCTGTATCCGCCTGGCCGTGCCCTATACCGGCATGATCATCTCCACGAGGGAGACGGCGGAGGTTCGTGAGAAGCTCCTCAAAGTCGGCATTTCCCAGGTCTCCGGAGGATCGAGAACCTCTGTGGGCGGGTATACCGAAGAAGAGAGGCCTCACGACACGGAGCAGTTTGATGTCTCCGACCAGAGAACCCTGGACGAAGTGGTCAGCTGGCTTATGGACAGCGGTCATATTCCTTCCTTCTGCACGGCCTGCTACCGCGCCGGCCGGACGGGAGACCGCTTCATGTCACTGTGCAAGAGCGGACAGATTCTGAACTGCTGCCACCCGAACGCACTCATGACCCTTGCCGAGTACCTGGAGGACTATGCGGCTCCGGAGACGAAGGAGAAGGGATACCGGATGATCGAAGAGGAGCTTCAAAAGATCCCGAGTGACAAGGTGAGGGAGATCGCGGCATCCAATCTGGCGGATATCCGGAATTCCAACCGGAGGGATTTCCGCTTCTGACTTTGACTTGATCCAGGTGTCAAAAGCGAGTGCCTGGAGAATTGTATAGTATATTCCGACGGGCTTTAAGCGCAAGTACCTCTAAGTCAGAATAACTATTTCAGACAGCTTCGTATTTTGTCCTCATAAAGCAATGACCCTTAAAGACTAAGACGTACTAGCTTGTGCAGATGCCGTAATATACTATACAATTTTCCTTCACACTGCTTTTTAACACAGGAAGGGGTAACACAACTCTTATGAGAGGATTTCGAGCAAGGATGACATATTTCCGGAGCCTGCGGTTCCGGATTATGATGATGCTGATCCTGATCGGCATCATTCCGACGATTGTCGCCTCTGTGTTCATCACACGAAGCTATAAACAGAGAGCGATTTCCATCCGCATCAGCAATGTCAAGAATCAGTGCGATGTGATCAGCCGGTCCATCATCTCGGAGGAATATCTCACAGGGATGGGGCAGTCGGACCTGATCGACAGCCAGCTCTCCATGATCAGCAATATCTACAGCGGACGAATCCTGATCATCGACTCCAATTTCCGCGTCGTCAAAGACACATATGACCTGGATACCGGAAAAACATCGGTATCCAGGGAAGTGATGAGCTGCTTTGAGACAGGAAGCAGCGCGACATTCTACGACAATCGAAACGGCTATATAGAATTTACAATCCCGATCGTGGAGTCGGACGGAGACCGCACGGTCGGGGTTCTTGTCGCGTCCGTTTCGACAAATGAAATCCAGCAGACCGCAAGACATCTGGAGAACCGGGGTATCTTTGTGCTTGTCTTCGTCAGCATCCTTGTTCTGATCGGGGGATTCTTCCTCTCCAATATTCTGGTGAAACCGTTCACCGAGGTGACGCGCGCGATCGAGGACGTGACGGACGGCTATGAGGACAAGGCGATCTCGGTGCCGACTTATATCGAGACAGAGCAGATCACCGATGCGTTCAACCAGATGCTCGCCCGGGTGCGCGCCCTGGACAACTCCAGACAGGAATTCGTGTCAAACGTGTCCCATGAACTGAAGACGCCCCTCACTTCCATGAAGGTGCTGGCGGATTCTCTTAACGGCCAGGAAAATGTTCCCATCGAACTGTACCGGGAATTCATGAGTGACATCACCCAGGAGATTGACCGGGAAAACCGCATCATCTCCGACCTTCTCAGCATGGTGAGGATGGACCGCAAGGCAGCGGCGATGAATTTCGAAAAAACCGAGATCGGCGAGCTGCTTGAACAGGTGATGAAGCGCCTGAGGCCGATCGCGAATAAGAGGGAAATCGAGCTGGAAATGGATCCTTATCAGCCTGTAACGGCGGAGGTGGATGTCACGAAGCTGTCGCTGGCTTTCTCCAATCTCATCGAGAACGGCATAAAGTACAATAAGGACGAAGGCTGGGTGAGGGTGACACTGAAATCCGACAACAAGTATTTCTACGTCAATGTCGCGGACAGCGGGTCGGGAATACCGGAAGACCAGATCGAGCACGTTTTCGAAAGATTCTATCGCGGGGACAAGTCACATTCCACCGAGATCGAAGGCACCGGTCTGGGACTGGCGATTACGCGGAGCGCTATTGTACTGCACAGAGGCATCATCAAAGTGACGAGCAAGGTGGGAACCGGCACGACTTTTATGGTCAGGATCCCGCTTGCGCATGAGGAGTGAACCGGCCTATGAAGCGAATATTGTATATCTTTATCCTCCTGTCTCTTTTGGCGGTGACAGCCGGCTGCGGCAGCAACAGCAAAAAGAATGAGGATAAGAACAAAAAACAGATTTGGTACCTGAGCGGGGAGGAGGAAGGTCTCGAACACGCTCCTTATGAAGGGGAAGCCGAGACGGATGAACAATATCTGGATGAGTTTCTTGTGCTCATCAGGCAGGTTCCGGAGAAATCGGAATACCGTCCGCTTATTGACGATGACGTCAGAATCCTTTCCTTCTCGGTAAGCGGGGGAATACTGACTCTTAACTTCTCATCCGAGTATCAGAAGATGGACAGGATCAGGGAAGTTCTCGCCAGGGCGGGAATCGTCAGAACCTTTGTCCAGCTCGATGGAGTAAACGGCGTCCGCTTTCAGATTGAAGGACAGGAGGCGGTCACCCCGGACGGCAATCTGATCGGGACCATGAACGCGGACAGCTTTGTAGAGGATGCGGGGAAACAGATCAACGCGATTCAGCACGTATCCATCAATTTGTACTTTACCAACGCCGCCGGGGACAAGCTGACGAGAGAAGCGAGATATATCTACTACACGGCAAGCAAACCGCTTGAGTGGGCGATCGTGGAGCGCATCATCGCCGGACCGAAGGTGGCAGGCAACTATCCCACGGTTCCGGCAAACACGCAGATCATCTCCGTGACCAGCGCGAACGGGACCTGCTATGTGAATCTCAACCAGACCTTCCTCACCAATGCCCTGAATGTGGACGAACAGATTCCGATCTATTCGATCGTCAATTCTCTGATTGACGACTGCCACGAGATATCCCAGGTACAGATCTCGGTGGAAGGGGAGAGCGGTATAGTCTTTAAGCAGACGATGGATCTGAGCCAGCCTTATGAAGCGGACTACACGCTCGTCGAGCCGGCTCCGGCGGAGGAATGACGAAACGGGGAAACCGTTACGGAGGAGCCGTCTGTCGTGACGGTGACGGCGCCGCACTGATCCGTGCGGAGGATGGATGTCCCGCATGCGCGGAGGCGTGACAGGAGCTCCTCGTGGGGGTGCCCGTAAGGATTGTCCCGGCCGCAGCTGATGATGCTGATCCCGGGACGGACGCGTTCGAGAAAGTCCTCTCCGGTGGAGCTGCGCGCACCGTGATGGGCGACCTTGAGCAGTTCGTAGGTGACGGCCTGAAATGGCTCCCGGGTGAGCTGCTTAAGAAGCTGCTTCTCACCTTCTCCGGAGACATCACCTGTAAGCAGTGCGTCAAAGTTCCTGTAGGACAGGGACAATACGACGCACTGTCCGTTTTTGTCCGGGTTTTCGGATTCGATAAGCGGATCCGGGCCCAGAACGTTCAGCACCACGTCCCCCGCCTCGAAGCGGTCGCCGCTCCGGACGCGGATGATCCTGGCACCGGCCGCCTCCGCCGCTTCTTCCAGATTAAGGTACGCGCTGTCGGGATACTTAAGGTAAGGAAATACCACGG
>CACZQS010000076.1 GCA_902783325.1 uncultured Lachnospiraceae bacterium | reverse complement strand
GAGGAAGACGGCGGCGATGAGGATGAAGAAGAGTACATCGACTACGAGGACAACGACGAAATCATCTATTACAACGAGGATGACGCCGCTGCGGCAGGAGTGGTCGGCTGACGGCAGACAGTGCGTTTACTTAAAAGGAGTACTATAAGTCTATGCTTCAGGGAAACAACGGAGGGAATAAGGGCAGGGCATCGATATTCATCTATGTCGGGATCGTATTGCTCACGATCCTGATCATCAATATGTTCGTGATTCCGGCAGTCGCCAGAAGGAACATCAAGGATGTGGATTACAGCACCTTCCTCAAAATGATCAACGAGAAGAAGATCGCCACAGCTGAGATCAACAGCGATTACATCTATTTCTCCGACAAGGAAGAACCTGCCGGATACTACCGCACGGCGACATTTAACGATCCGGATCTGGTAAACCGCCTGCAGGAGTCCGGATGTGATTTCGGCACGGTCGTCAACAAGACAAGCCCATTGGAGAATTTCTTCTTCGGCTGGGTGCTGCCGCTGCTGTTCTTCTACGGCCTCTTCTTCCTGATCTCGCGCTATGTGATGAAGCGCATGAGCGGAGGTGAGGACGGCGGAGGAATTTTCGGCGGCGGGGGCCCCATGATGTCCTTCGGCAAGAGCGGGGCGAAGAAATACGTCCCCTCCACCACCAGCATCAAGTTCCAGGATGTCGCGGGTGAAGAGGAGGCGAAGCAGCTCCTGCAGGAGCTGGTGCTCTACCTGCACGATCCGAAAAAGTACGCGGACATCGGCGCGTCCTGCCCGAAGGGAGCCCTCCTGGTGGGACCTCCCGGAACCGGCAAGACTCTGCTCGCGAAAGCCGTGGCAGGCGAAGCGGGCGTTCCCTTCTTCTCGATCGCCGGATCCGAATTTGTTGAAATGTTCGTCGGCATGGGCGCTTCCAAGGTCCGCGACCTCTTCAGCCAGGCGGAAAAGCACGCGCCCTGCATCGTCTTCATCGACGAGATCGACACGATCGGCAAGAAGCGCGACGGCGCGATGCTCACGACAAATGACGAGCGCGAACAGACGCTGAACCAGCTCCTCACGGAGATGGACGGTTTCGACGGCAGCAAGGGCGTCATCATCCTCGGCGCGACGAACCGCCCGGATGTGCTGGATCCGGCGCTGCTCCGGCCCGGCCGCTTCGACAGGAGAATCCCTGTGGAACTGCCGGATCTCGAGGGCCGCATCGACATACTCAAAGTACACGCGAAAAAGATCAAAGTGGCGGACAACGTGGATTTCGCCGCCATCGCGAAGACGGCGGCCGGCGCATCCGGCGCCGAGCTCGCGAATATCGTCAACGAAGCGGCCCTCCGTGCCGTTCGCGAGGGCAGAAAGTTCGTGATCCAGGAGGACCTCATGGAGAGCATCGAGGTCGTCATCGCGGGTTACCAGAAGAAGAGCCGCGTCCTCTCCGACAAGGAGAAGCTGATCGTCGCCTACCACGAGATCGGCCACGCCCTCGTGGCAGCGAAGCAGAACAACTCCGCCCCGGTGCAGAAGATCACGATCATTCCGCGGACGTCCGGGGCGCTCGGCTATACGCTGCAGGTGGATGAAGGCGACAGATACCTGATGACGAAAGAGGAGCTCCTCAACAAGATCGCGACATTTACCGGCGGGAGATGCGCCGAGGAGCTGGTCTTCGGCTCCGTCACCACCGGCGCGGCAAATGACATCGAGCAGGCGACGAGACTTGCCCGCGCGATGATCACACAGTACGGCATGGACGAAGCCTTCGGCATGGTGGCGCTGAGCACCGAGAGCAATATCTATCTCGGCGGCGACCACACCCTGGCCTGCTCGCCCGAGACAGCCAAACAGATCGACGACACCGTAGTGCGCATCATTGAGACGCAGCATGACAAGGCTATGCAGATCCTGACCGACAACAAGCTCAAACTTCACGAGCTCGCGAAATTCCTGTACGAGCAGGAGACCATCACCGGAGACGAATTCATGGAAATTCTGGAAAAGAAACCTGAATTTCTCGCTGAGAATGGTCCGGCGGAAGGTGAAGAGGTGAACAAAAAGGAGGACGAACAGTGAAGCTGATCATCCAGATCCCTTGCTACAACGAGGCCGAAACCCTCGAGATCGCACTCAACGACCTGCCGAAGCACATCGACGGCATCGACACGATCGAGTACCTGATCATCAATGACGGCAGCAAGGACAATACCGTGGAAGTCGCCAAAAACTGGGGCGTCCACTATGTCGTCAACTTCAAGAAGAACAAAGGCCTCGCCCGCGGTTTCATGGCGGGTTTAGACGCGTGTTTGAGAAATGGCGCCGACATCATCGTCAACACGGACGCCGACAACCAGTACTGCGGCGACGACATCGAGACGCTGGTCCGCCCGATCCTTGACGGCAGAGCGGATATCGTCATCGGAGAAAGGCCCATCGACAACACGGAGCATTTTTCTCCATTAAAGAAGAAGCTGCAGCATCTCGGGAGCTGGACCGTCCGCGTGGCCTCCAACTCGGATATCCCCGACGCGCCCAGCGGATTCCGTGCCTACAGCCGGGAAGCCGCGATGCGCCTCAACGTGACAAATGAATACACCTATACCCTGGAGACGATCATCCAGGCGGGACACAACAAGATTCCGATGGAATCCGTGCCCGTCCGGACGAATCCGGAGCTCAGGGAGTCCCGGCTCTTCTCCAGCATGTTCGGCTATGTGCGCAGGTCAATGATCACCATCATCCGGTCCTTCATGATGTACAGGCCGCTGAAATTCTTCATGACACTCGGGATCATCCTGTTTATCCTGGGGCTCATTCCGGGAATCCGCTT
>CACZQS010000075.1 GCA_902783325.1 uncultured Lachnospiraceae bacterium | reverse complement strand
CGCTATGACGACTGCTACTTTCTCTACCTCAAGCCCGAAAAGCTTCCCATGCTGCAGAAATTCGTCCGGACAGGCTCTCTGTCAAAACTGATATGCTTATACGGCGCCGTTGTCGCTGCGCTTTGCCTGATTGTGCAGAGCATCTATCAGCTGATCCTGGTCATTCGCCAATGATCCTTGCGGTAAAAAAATCCCTCTTGTCGTCAGTATCGATGATTCTGACCGGCTTGATGGTGCTCGCGGATGTTCCGTTTTCTTCCCTGATCCTCATCCATTCCGCGTTGGTCCCCGGCTTCAGATCGGCGATGACGACCTTGCCAAGTACGCCGCGGTCAGTGAAATGCTCGTAGCGGACATTGATCTTTCTGAGGATCTCATCTGCAAAATCGGTATATTCGCTGAGCTTCTTTCCCTCATCGTTCTCGAGCATCAGCAGGTAATGGCAGGGTTGCGCCTTGATGATGCTGTCCACACTCCAGTTCAGAATCCTGCATCCGGCCTTTTCGGCGATCTCGTCCACCGCGGCCTGCATATGCGCTTCCGTCGTCTTTTCTCCCGCAAGATTCAGGAGCTGGCCTTTCCTGTAGGCGAACTGTATATACGGGCATTCGTCCAGATAACCGACGGCCTTGATCACATCTCCGCATCTGTATCTGTACAGACCCGCCAGATTGGTAATAATAATTTCATATTCTTTTCCGGTCTCGAGTTCGTCCAGGCAAAGGATGCTGCTCTCATCCTCCACGGGGATGAACTCATAAAAGCAGCTTCTGACCAGCAGCAGCTGTCTGGGGGAATTCAGCTCATCGACTGCGGCAAAAAGGCCTTCGCTTGCTCCGTATATCGAGAAATCGTACGGAATGTCCCCGGTTATCGTCTTCGACAGTCTGTAGAATTGTTCAAATGTGGATGTGCCGATCCCGCAGATCACGGACATGTTCGGCCAGATCCGCGGGACAAGCGTCTCATCAAAACCCTTTTCAAACTCCCGGCGCAGTTCGGCTGCCCTTTCTGGATCCGGCTTAATCTTTGCCTTCAGCATTTCCGTCACCTCAGGCGAAGCCTTGGCAATGTCACTGATGCTCCCCTTTTCGATGTCATCGACGATCGTTTCCCAGTTTTTCTCAAGATAAAGCATAAGGTCCGTAAACATCTTGAGGAACACGGAGAACACAAACATTGTGTTTCTGTCCTGTAAGGCGAATCGCGTATTGACATATCTGAACTCCGCCTCATACTGGGTAAACAGTCGCTTATACGGATTGCTCAGAATATACGGATACAGAAAGCCCAGCTGGCGTGCCGCCACATCCGCCACATTGCTGCTCAGCACACCGTTCGGAAGATAATCATAGATAGCATGATTGGTATACAGCCCTCTTCCCGGTTTTAATCCTCTTCCGCAATTCCGGCGCAGATAGACATCCGCGCAGGCCATCATCCTGGTCACGGTGTGCTTTGTATATACATTGACCTGCGGCTGCGTCAGCGGTACGTATTTGCGTCCTCCGACTGTGCCCGAGCTCTGCGCATAGGCGATCACGGGAAGGGATGTGATCAGATTTGTCTCATCCCTGTGAATCATTCTGTCTATATATGCTTCATAATCCTGATATTCGGTAATCGGAACCGTCCGGCGATAATCCTCAAGCGACTTGATTTCGGAAAAACGGTACCGTTTGCCATATGCAGTATCTTTGTTCTGTTTCAGAATCTGAAACAGCAGCGCTTCGTTCTTCCTCCGTGCATTTTTGGCACTGTGATGCATGGAGTGAATATCCACATAGCCCTTTCGGATCATCACCCCGACAATGATTCTTGTTAAAAGATCCCTTTTGTTCATACTTTACAAGCAATCCTCATGATTCATTTACAAAAAAGCATACGACCTCTGTCTTCTCACAAAAAAAGAATTTATCATCTTTACTTCGGGAAGTCAATAATATCCGTTATCCTGCACGCACAGGCCGCGCTGTCCGGTGCCCCGTTATGCTCCGTACATCCGGTATCGTCCGGAACTGGTTGATATAATGTACCCCTTTTATTGGACATTTGGGATGGAGCGTGATAAACTGTAAAAAAATGACGGAGGCGAATCGTAAAAATGCTGAAGAGATTAACAGCAGTTTTGTTGGCGCTGATCCTGGTTCTGGTCAGCATTTCCTGTCTTGCGGAAGCTGATCCGGCTCAGTCGGATCAGTCCGCCGCCGATAATAAGTATACCCTTGAGCAGGTTGTCATCGTAAGCCGTCATAACCTGCGCGCGCCGCTGTCCAGCAACGGTTCCGTTCCCAGTGATCTGACGCCCTATACCTGGACAAACTGGACAGCCAAATCCAGCGAACTGACCCTGAAGGGCGGTGTGGAAGAAACCGCCATGGGGCAGTATTTCAGGAAATGGCTGGACGCGGAAGGCCTGATTCCGGAAAACAGCATTCCCGAAGAAGGCGAAGTGCGTTTCAATGCCCGCAACAAGCAGCGCTGCCGGGCTACAGCTAAATATTTCGCGTCGGGCATGCTCCCCCTGGCGGACGTCGAGGTGGAATATCCCGGGGATGCTAAAGGCACGGAGGACATTATGAAGCCCGTCCTGCACTTCTACTCCGATGCCTATGCCGCGGACGCGACAGCCCAGGTGGCCTCTCTGGGCGGTGACGCGGGTTTTGAAGGCCTGGCGGAACAGACGCGGGATGTGATCAGACTGATCATGGATACCGTCGATATGCAAAACAGCGAAATTTATCAGAGCGGCCAATACGGTGATCTGCTCAAAGACGGATCAGGATATAAGATGGAAGCTGACAAGGAACCCGATACCACCGGGGCGATCAAAACGGCTTCCCAGGTGGCGGACGCGCTGCTCATGCAGTACTATGAAGAACCTGACGCCGTCAAGGCCGCTTTCGGCCACGAACTGACGGATGACGACTGGGCTGCCATCGGCGGGCTCGTGTCAACCGCGCTGGAAATGAGGCACGGTGCACCGCTGGTGGCCGTCAACATTGATCATCTCCTGCTTCAGGAGCTGGAAAAAGAGCTGAAAAACGAGAAGCGTAAGTTCAGCTTTTTCTGCGCCCATGATCTGACAGTTCTCGGTACCCTTTCCGCCCTCGGCTCGGAGCTCGTCGCCCTGCCGGGCAGTATTGAGACGAAAGCGCCGATCGGCGCGAAACTGATGTTTGAGCGCAGACGTGACCGGGACGGTCAGGCGTGGTACCGGGTCAGCATGGTTTACCGCAGCACGGACCAGATTCGCAGCGGTGAAATCCTGACGCTGGACAATCCGCCCATGAAATATGACCTTACCTTTGAAGGCGTTAAAACGAATGAGGACGGGCTGATCTCCGAGGCCGATTTCTTCGCCCTGCTGGATCGTGCAATCGATGCCTTCGGCGCGCTGGAGAGCGCCTACGCACCGGCTGACGCGGCATAAGAGACATCCGGTCTGTCAAATGAGGTTCTGCGCATATGTCAAATTTTATCAGCGCTTTGATGAAGCAAAGAAAAGATGCCCAGAAGGACGAACCGAAAGTTAACAAAAGACTGAAGGAAGTCCTCGATGTTCTGAGAAAGTATAACTATGACGACGGCATCACGCCCGAGATTACCGTTAATATTCTGACTGATCTGGGGCCGACCTTTGTGAAGATCGGGCAGATTGCCTCCCAGCAGGCCGCATACCTCCCCCGGGAGTACTGCGATGCCCTGGCCCAGCTGCGCTCAAAGGTGGCCCCCATGGATCTCGAAACCGTCAACGCCCAGGTTGAGAAGTATCTGGG
>CACZQS010000074.1 GCA_902783325.1 uncultured Lachnospiraceae bacterium | reverse complement strand
GAGGCATTCCTATGCTGAAATGGTACGAGCCGCTCTATGTGGACGATAATCTGAAAAACCGCAAACTGTCAATAAAGAAGAGGCTGGACAGCGGTAAGGTAGATCTCGGGCATTATCTGGTCACCCTTGCCTCCAACGGGAGCGACCAGCTGGACGTGATTTCCACTTCGTATCTCTCCCAGAAGGCGCTGTATGAGAGGCTGCCCATGGTCGTGGGCCTTGCTTCCACAAAAAAAGAGGCTATGAAACTCGTGGTCTCCATCGCAGACGACTGTATTCGCGGGAGCGGTGGAGCAGACATTCGCGGCTACCTGCTGCGTGACAAAAGGGAACAGGAACAATGAGCATTTTTCTGGCCATTCTTTCCGTGATAGGAAAAATCCTTCTCGGAATCCTCATAGCGGCGCTCATCATCCTTCTTCTCATCCTGCTTGTTCCCGTACGCTATGAGACTGCGGAACAGGGCGAGATCGGAGCGTATGATGTCCGGGCGAAGGCATCCTGGCTCCTCGGAATTCTTTCTGTCCGGATTCATGTGCGAAAGGAAAAGGGCGCGGAGAGATACACCGAAAAAGAGTTTAGGGTCTTCGGTTTTTCCCCGTCAGCATGGCATCAGAGACGGATGGCCCGGAAGAAGGAAAAAAGAAGGGAAAAGAAGATCAAACAGCTTGATCATATCCGTGAGAAGGATCCGGAGAGATTCGAGCAGTTAAGAGAAGAGGCAAGGATCCGCCGGGAGGAAAAAGAGGCCCGCCGGATGGAAGAGGAGCGAAGAAAGCAGGCGGAAAAAGAAGCGGAGCAGGAAGCGAAAAAGAAAGAAAACCTGAAAGAGCGCGTCGTAAGAAGCACCAGGAAGCAGCTTCGTCTGTATGAAAAGATCGTAAGAAAACTCATCGACCTGCACAAAAAGATATTCTGGAAGATCATCGACGCGATCCGCGCCCTGGCCGCCATGCCGTCCGCCATAGTTGAGAAGACAGCCAAAATCGTGTCCAAAATCACGAGTATCTGTGATACAATAGGCGAGTGGACGGACTTCTTATCGGATCTCCGGACCCGGAAAGCCCTGCGCATCATTAAAAAGAGGGCCCTGAAGATACTGAAGCACGTGCGTCCGAAAAAGCTGGAAGGCTATGTCCATTTCGGATTTGACGATCCGTTTTATACCGGGGAAGCGCTCGCGGCCGCATCGGCATTTTATCCTCTGTACGGGGGTAAAATCATACTGAATCCCGATTTTTCCGGGGAAGCGCTGGACGGAGAACTGAAGGCTTCCGGGCGCGTGAGGATCGGCACCGTGCTCTATCACGGGCTTCTTACGATCCTGAGTCCCGACGTGCGCTACGTGTGGCGCACAGTGAAGAAGCTCAGAGCAGAAAAAACGCCGGATAACGGCGAAGAATCAGAAGAGATCAGGGAGGCATCCTAATGGCTGAAAATAACGAATTCAAAGAAACAGTACAGACTCTTTTTGACGGAATGGAAGGGTTCTTAAGCACGAAGACAGTGGTGGGTGAGGCGATCCATGTCGGGGATACCGTGATCCTGCCGCTCATGGATGTCACCTTCGGCGTCGGCGCCGGCGCGAACCAGGGCGAAAAGAAGAGCCCGAATGCCGGCGGCGGAATCGGCGGAAAGATGAGCCCGAGCGCCGTGCTCGTGATATCGAACGGCACCACCAAGCTGGTCAATGTCAAGAACTCCGACGGACTTGCCAAGATCCTTGATATGGTCCCGGACGTCGTCAATAAATTCACGGGAAGCAAGAACGAAGAGTGATTTTGGCGATTTTTCGTCACTTTTAGAAAACAGGTATTGCACTTCGTATTTCTTTCTGATAGAATATCTTTCGTTCGAGTCCTGATCGGGCTTATCTTGAATGCAAGGAGGTGTTTACCGATGGCAGTTTGTTCAGTTTGCGGAAAGGGCGCTCATTTTGGCAATAATGTGAGCCATTCTCATAGAAGATCCAATAAGATGTGGAAGTCCAATATCAGAAGGGTCAAGATCAAAGAGAACGGGACACCGAAGCACGCTTATGTGTGTGCTCAGTGCCTTAAATCCGGCAGGGTCGAGAGAGCCTGAACCATTTTTGATTTATTTTTCTGAACAGTGAGATGCCGCGGATTAAGCGGCATCTTTTTTTAGGGTTTTCCTGGTTGTTGGTTTTGTGGTATAACAAGAACAGAAAGTTTGTTAAATCGTCTGTTCACTATGAGGAGGGCTGCTGATATTATGAGAGGACGCATCAATTCCGAGTTCGGTGATATTCTGGTTGACTCGGATGTGATTGCCAGCTGTGCCGGCTCGGTAGCCGTCGGCTGTTTTGGTATCGTCGGAATGTCCGCATATAATATGAAAGACGGACTCTTCCATATTCTGAAAAAGGATTCTCTGAAATACGGGATTAATGTAAAGATAGCCGACAACAGGATCTCCCTTACACTTCATTGCATTGTGGCTTACGGAGTGAGCATCCTGACCGTTTCTGAAAACCTGATTGAGTCGGTCCGCTATAAAGTGGAACAGTTTACCGGACTTCCGGTGGAGCACATCGACGTGGTTGTCGAGGGCATCCGCGTGATCGACTAAAAAGGAAGAAAAGTGGAGGGTCCAGCAGTGGGGATCAATTCTATAGATGCACTGATGCTGCGCCGGATGTTCCTTACCGGTGCAAAGAACCTGGAGATCCAGAAAGAATGGATTAACCAGCTGAATGTATTTCCTGTTCCGGACGGGGACACAGGAACCAATATGACGCTCACGATTATGTCGGCCGCGGAGGAGGTGAGCTCCCTGCCGGAAGACGCGGGCATCGAGCTTCTTGCCAAAGCCATCTCAGGCGGTTCCTTAAGAGGGGCAAGAGGCAACTCGGGCGTCATCTTATCCCAGCTTTTCCGCGGATTCACGAAGTCCATCCGGGAATACGACGTTCTTGACATACCGATTATTACAGCCGCTATGCAAAGAGCGGTGGAGACGGCTTACAAGGCAGTGATGAAGCCTAAGGAGGGCACCATCCTGACCGTGGCGAAGGCCATGGCCGACATAGCCGCTGAGATCCGGGATGATTCCGATGATCTCACCGTATTCTTTGAGAGAGTTCTCGCGGAAGGCCAGGCCGCCCTGGAACGAACGCCCGAGATGCTTCCCGTGCTGAAGGAGGCGGGCGTGGTGGATTCCGGCGGAGAGGGCCTGATGGCTGTGCTCCGCGGCGCGTTTGATGCCTATATGGGCAAGGAGCTGGATCTCAGCTTTGCATCGCCCAAGGAAGCGCCTTCGGGCGCGGCGTCTGCCCACAAAGAGATCAGCACCGACGAGATCAAGTTCGGCTACTGCACCGAATTCATCATCAATCTCGAGAAATCCTTTGCCGAGGACGATGAGAAGAAGATGAAAGCCTTCCTCACCTCCATAGGCGACAGCCTCGTCCTTGTGGCGGACGAGGACATTGTCAAGATCCACGTGCACACGAACCATCCCGGCCTGGCCTTTGAGAAGGGCCTCGAATACGGGAATCTGTGCCGGATGAAGATCGACAACATGCGGATCGAGCATCAGGAGAAGCTCTTCCGCGAGTCCGAGATGGAGTCCGCAAGACAGAAAGAGGAGGAAGCGGCAAAAGACGCTCCCTATAAGGAGTACGGGTTTATCTCCGTCACGATCGGCGACGGCATGAGCGAGATCTTTAAGGGGCTCGGCGTGGATGTCCTGATTGAGGGCGGACAGACGATGAATCCGAGCACGGACGACATGCTCAAAGCGATTCGCGAAGTACATGCGAAGAATGTCTATATCCTGCCCAATAACAAGAACGTGATTCTCGCCGCGAACCAGGCCAAAGCCCTTGTCGAGGACTGCGAGGTTATCGTTGTTCCCACAAAGACCGTGCCCCAGGGCATCACCGCTATGATCGGCTTTAACCCGGAGCATCCGGCGGAAGAGAACCTGTCGGTCATGACGGAGGAGATCTCTCATGTGCGCACGATCGAAGTGACCTATGCGGTCAGGAATACGAAGATCGACGGCAAGGAGATCCACATGAACGACATCATGGCGATCGGAGATGACGGAATTCTCGCCGTGGGCTCCGATATTGCCGCCGTGGCCATAGAAGCTCTTTCGCTCGTGGCGGATGAGGACTCCGAGCTGATCAGTGTCTATAACGGCATGGATTATTCCGACGAGCAGACTGAGGAGCTCGTCTCCTCAATCGAGGAGCGCTTCCCGACTCTCGACGTGGAGGCGAATTACGGCGGGCAGCCGATCTATTACTGTATTCTTTCCGTGGAATAAAGTGATGACGATCAGGGTTTTATGTGTCGGCCGCGTCAGGGAGCGGTTTTTTCAGGATGCAGCCGGGGAATATATGAAGCGGCTCACGCGCTACGCAAAGATCGAGATCTGCGAAGTGCCGGACGAAAAAGCCCCTGAGAATCTGTCGGAGGCCGACAGGAAGCTGGTTCTCAAAAAAGAGGGGGACAGGCTTCTTGCAAAGATCCGGGAGCAGGATTACGTGATCGCGCTGGCGGTGAATGGCACTCCGATGAGCTCGGAGCTTTTTGCTGCCCGCATCGGGGCGCTCATGAACTCCGGGAAGAGCTCGATCACCTTTGTCATCGGCGGAAGCCTCGGCTTGTCCGGGGACGTACAAAGAAGGGCGGATGAGGCCATAAGCTTCTCGGCCATGACATTTCCCCATCAGCTTATGCGCGTGATTCTTCTGGAACAGATCTACCGCGCGGAAAAGATCCTCTCCGGGGAGCCCTATCACAAGTAATACTGGAAGGAGTAAGCATACTCTATGCCGGAAAGCACCTTTGATTTACCCTCCGAGCACGAGCGAAATATATTCGGACAGTATGACGCGCATCTGAAGCTGATTGAAGAAGAACTGCACGTCCGTGTCGTACCGCGCGACGGGCGCGTCAAGATCCTGGGAAGCAGCGAGGATGTCGGACAGGCAAAGAAGCTGTTCGCCATGCTGCTGGTCCTGTCGGAGCGGGGCAACACGATTACGGAACAGCAGATCCGGTATTCTCTTTCTCTTCTTTCCGAACAGAGGGAACGGGAGATGGTCTCGATCGACCGCGAGATCATCCTTCACACGATGTCCGGACGCCCGGTCAAGCCGAAGACGATCGGACAGAAAGAGTATATCGATTCCATAGACAGCAATATGATAACGTTCGGAATCGGCCCGGCCGGAACAGGTAAAACCTATCTCGCCATGGCGATGGCCATCCGTGCGTTCCGGGCGGAGGACGTCTCGCGGATCATTCTCACGCGTCCCGCCATTGAAGCGGGCGAAAAGCTCGGCTTTCTCCCCGGAGATCTGCAGAGCAAGATCGATCCGTATCTCAGGCCGCTTTATGACGCACTTTATGAGATCATGGGAGCGGAGGCATTTCTCAAGAATTCGGAGAAAGGCCTCATCGAGGTGGCGCCTCTCGCCTACATGAGGGGCCGGACGCTCGACAACGCCTTTATCATTCTGGATGAGGCCCAGAACACCACGCCTTCCCAGATGAAGATGTTCCTGACGCGTATCGGATTCGGCTCCAAGGTCGTCGTGACCGGCGACAGGACGCAGAAGGACCTGCCTGCGGGCGAGACCAGCGGCCTTGACGTGGCATATAAGGTCCTCAGTAAGATCAGCGACATCGGGTTCTGCGAGCTCACCAGCCGCGACGTCGTCCGGCATCCGCTCGTGCAGAAGATCGTGGAGGCCTACGAGAAATACGAGGCGAGGGACGCCGCGCGCCGTGACCGGCGCCAGATCAAGGCCTCGAATACGATCAGAAGGAGCCGCAAGGCATGACGCTTTACTTTGAAAATGAGTATACCGCTTCTCCCGTTGAGAAACTCTTTCCGTTTGATCCGGTCTCTCTTGCAGAGACGGTCGTGCGTGCGGTCCTTGAAAGCGAGAACTGCCCCTATGACGCCGAGCTCTCTTTGACGCTCACGGACGACGAGAGGATTCGGGAGATCAACCTCGATACAAGAGGGATCGACAGCGCTACGGACGTGCTGTCGTTTCCGATGGTCTCTTACTCCGTCCCGGCGGCATTTTCCGAGGCCGAAGAGGACAAGTGCGCATCCTTCAACGTGGAGACCGGATGCCTTCTGCTCGGTGACATCGTGATTTCCTGCGACCGCGTTATTGCCCAGGCCTCTTTGTACGGACATTCCGTCCGCAGGGAATATGCCTTTCTCATCGCGCACAGCGTGCTGCATCTGGTCGGCTATGATCATATGACGGAAGACGAAGAAAGGATTATGCTGCTCAAACAGGAGCAGATACTGAATTCACTCGGAATAACAAGGCAGGACTGACCGCATGAAGAATGAGAGCGCCCGCGCCCAGCTGAAAAACAAACAACGCATCGTGATCAAGATCGGATCCTCCTCCCTGGTCCACGCGGAAACCGGGAGGCTGAATCTGCCCAAGATTGAGATTCTGTGCAGAGAGGTGGCCGATCTCCGAAATCAGGGCAAGGACGTCGTGCTCGTCTCCTCGGGAGCGATCGCCGTCGGGAAGGCCGCGATGGGTCTTGCCGAGCTCCGAACGCTTAAGCAGAAGCAGGCCTGCGCCGCCGTCGGCCAGGTGCGGCTCATGCTGATTTACCAGAAATTCTTCAGCGAATACGGACACGAGACCGCGCAGATCCTTCTCACAAAGGAGACCATGCTCGATGAGACCAGCCGGGAAAACGCGCGGAACACCTTCGAGGAGCTGTTCAGTCTCGGCGTGATTCCGATCGTCAATGAAAATGACACCGTCGAGACTTATGACATCCGCTTCGGAGACAACGACAGACTCTCTGCGATCGTGACCGCCCTGATTCACGCGGATCTCCTGATGCTGATGTCCGACATCAGGGGACTGTACACGGATGATCCGAAGACGAATCCCGGTGCGTCCTTCATTCCGGTTGTGGACATCATCGACGACACGCTCATGGAGATGGGAAAAGGATCTACCGGAAGCAGCTTCGGCACGGGCGGCATGTCCACGAAGCTCGCCGCGGCGCAGATCTCCACGGCGGCCGGAGCGGATATGATCATCGCGGAGTCGGAGGATTTCCGCATCCTGCACCGGATTATCGGAGGCGAAGAGGAAGGGACGCTGTTCCTCGCACATCCCCATGAGTTTTATCTCATGGATTATCTGGAAACGATGTGATGATGGAGAATGCGGAACAGGAAAAAAGAAACTTAAGGAGACAGATGACGGCCCGCAGGAAAGCGCATGACAGCGGCATTTTTGAGGAGAAGAGCCGTCAGATTCTGAGGAATCTCGCGGAAACTTCCCTCTGGAGGGAGGCTGAGCAGATCCTGACCTATGTATCGCTCCCGGGCGAAGTTTCGACAAGAGAGCTCATCTTAAAAGCCTGGTCGGAGGGCAAAGAAACTTTAGTCCCGAAGGTGACCCCTGAGGGGCTTGTTTTTTCGGTCCTCACTTCGTTTGATGAGCTTGAGGAAGGCTGTTTTCACGTACTTGAGCCGCTTAAGGTCATTCCGGCCTCCGCGAAAAGAGCCCTGATGATCCTCCCGGGACTGGCATTTGATTTAAAGGGAAACCGCCTGGGATACGGCGGCGGATATTACGACAGATACCTGGCCGCGCACCCGGAGCTTCCGACTTGCGCGCTTGCATTTGATTTTTCGGTTTTTGAGGAGATACCCGTTCTTGACACGGATATCAGGGCGGACCTCCTCGTCACGGAATCACGAACCATCAGTTTTTTAGAGGAGTATTGCATTATGGAGAACACCAATCCCACAAACGCCGGAGCGGCCAATCTTGTAGAAATCGGAAAGGCTGCAAAAGCCGCGTCCGTCACCTGCGCCTCACTCGAGACGACCGTGAAGAACCGGGTCCTTCTCACTGCGGCGGATCTGCTCATCGCGAATACGAAAGAGCTGATCGAGGCAAATTCCAGGGACTGGAAAACGGCCGTCGAGAAGCAGATGCCGCAGGGCCTCCTGGACAGGCTGACCCTCAACGAGGACCGCATCGCATCCATGGCGGACGGCCTCAGACAGATCGCTTCTTTAGAAGATCCGATCGGGTCCGTCTCGGAGATGAAGAGACGTCCGAACGGTCTCCTGATCGGGCGCATGACCGTGCCGCTCGGGGTGATCGGCGTGATCTATGAGGCGCGGCCGAATGTCACCTCCGACGTGTTCGGGCTCTGTTTCAAGACGGGAAATGCCGCCATTTTGAAGGGAGGCAGCGACGCCCTCGAGTCGAATAAGGCCATCGTGGCGGTCCTGAAGCAAGCCCTTGTGGAGAACGGGGTCGACGAAAATGCGCTGCAGCTGATCATGGATCCCTCGCGGGAGACGGCCCGGGAGTTCATGCACCTGGATCAGTATGTGGATCTCATGATCCCGAGAGGGGGCGCGGGCCTCATCCGCACCGTGACCCACGAGAGCACCATTCCCGTGATCGAGACCGGAACCGGCAACTGCCATATCTATGTCGACTCTCCGGCCGACATCATGATGGCCGTCGATATTATCTTCAATGCCAAGACACAGAGGATCGGGGTGTGCAACGCCGCCGAGTCCCTGGTGGTCCACAGGGATATCCGAAGCGTTCTTCTTCCGTCCCTTGAGCAGAAGCTGAAAGAGAAGCACGTGGAGCTCCGCGCGGACGAGGCATCCGCGGAATTCCTTGCCGATTCCGTGCCGGCCGGAGAAGAGGACTGGGGAGCCGAATACCTGGACTATATCATGTCGGTGAAAACCGTCAGCAACATCGATGAGGCGATCGCCCACATCAACCGCTACAACACGGGACACAGCGAGTGCATCGTCACATCCAATTACACGCATGCCCAGAAGTTCCTCCGCGAGGTCGACGCCGCTGCCGTCTACGTCAATGCCTCCACGCGCTTCACGGACGGAAATGAGTTCGGCTTCGGCGCCGAGATCGGCATCAGCACACAGAAGCTCCATGCGAGAGGGCCCATGGGTCTTGCCGCACTGACAACTTATAAATACGTCATCTACGGGAGCGGCCAGGTCCGCCCCTGATAAAAAGAAATTCTGCCTGTATGATGAATGAAGAACTGTCCGTTTCCGCGGCAATGGAAGAGGCGAGGCAGGCCTGCCTCGCGCTGTCCGGAAAAAAGGGAAGAAAGCTGCGCTCATGCGTCGTCACCTTCGGCTGCCAGATGAACGCCAGGGACTCCGAAAAGCTCAGGGGGATCCTCGAAGAAGCCGGGTTTGAGGACACGGAGAGCGAGGAAGAGGCCGACTTTGTCCTCTACAATACCTGCACGGTCCGGGAAAATGCGGACCAGCACGTGTACGGACGTCTCGGTATTCTGACCGGACTCAAAAAAAAGAATCCGGATCTCATCGTGGGATTGTGCGGGTGCATGATGCAGGAGGAGCACGTCGTCGCAAAGATCCGGAAGAGCTATCCCGTCGTCGACCTGATCTTCGGCACCCACAACCTGTTTACCTTCCCCGAGCTGCTCGCCCGCATCTTAAGAGAGAGAAAGCGGGTTATAGAGCTGTGGGAAGGAACCGACCGGATTGTCGAGCATCTGCCCGTAAAGCGCAAATACGCCTTCAAGTCCGGGGTGAACATTATGTTCGGCTGCAATAATTTCTGCAGCTACTGCATCGTGCCCTACGTCCGGGGAAGAGAGCGCTCCAGGGACGCGGAGGAGATCTTAAATGAAATCCGTTCTCTCGCCTCAGACGGAGTCCGGGAGGTCATGCTGCTCGGTCAGAACGTCAATTCCTACGGGCGGACGATCGAGGGCTCGATTACATTCCCGGAGCTTCTTGAGAAAGTCTCGGGCATCGACGGAATCGAGCGGATCCGCTTTATGACCTCTCATCCGAAGGATCTGTCCGACGATCTCATCGAGGTGATCGCAAGGCACGAGAATATCTGCCGGCATGTTCATCTCCCGGTCCAGTCCGGCAGCAGCCGGATTCTTGAGAAGATGAACCGTCACTACACCGCGGAACAGTATCTCGCCTTAACCCAGAGGATCCGGGATGCGGTTCCCGACGTCTCATTGACGACGGACATTATCGTCGGATTCCCGGGGGAGACGGAGGAGGACTTCGAAGAGACGCTGTCCCTCATAAGGAAAGTGAAATTCGACAGCGCCTTCACATTTCTCTATTCAAAGAGAAGCGGCACTCCGGCCGCGAAGTGGGAGGATCAGGTTCCGGAGCAGGAAGCCCACAGGAGATTCGACCGCCTTCTTGAGACCGTGTCCGAGACGGCGAAGGAGGCGTGTGCGCGCTTTGAAGGCCGCGTGATGGATGTCCTCGTGGAAGAGGAGAACAAGGAGCCCGGCTTTGTTAGCGGCAGAATCTCGCAGAACATTACCGTTCATTTTCCGGGAGATACCGGTCTGATCGGAAAGATTGTGCCCGTGCGGCTGAACGTTTGCAAGGGCTTCTACTATTTTGGTGAAATGGTTAGGTGAAAACATGGCTCTGTCCCCGATGATGCAGGAATATGTAAGAACGAAGGAAGCGAACAGGGACTGCATCCTCATGTACCGGGTCGGCGACTTTTTTGAGATGTTCTTCGATGACGCGAAAACCGTCTCGAAGGAACTGGAGCTGACGCTGACCGGCAAGGAATGCGGCCTTGAGGAACGCGCCCCTATGTGCGGCGTGCCCTTCCATGCAGTGGATACCTATATCGGAAGGCTCGTCCGGCTCGGCCACAAGGTTGCGGTCTGCGACCAGGTCGAGGACCCGAAGACGGCTAAAGGACTGGTGCGCCGGGAGATCACAAGGATCGTGACTCCCGGCACGAATTTTGATCCCGCCGTCATGGAGGAGGGAAGAAACAATTATCTCGTCTCGGTGGTCTGCACGGATGACCGCTACGGGATTGCTTCCTGCGACGTGTCGACCGGTGAATTTCTCCTGACGGAGACGGACCGGAAAGAGAAGCTCATGGATGAGCTCGCCAAGCTGATGCCGTCCCAGATCATCTGCAACGAAGCCGCTCTTTTAATGGCTCCGGAGATGGAGGGGATGAAGGAGCGCCGCGGCACCCTGATCGAAGCCCTGGACGACCGGTGCTTCGCGGACGACACCTGTGAGAGGACGCTGAAGGATCACTTCCATGTACAGTCGATGGAAGGGCTCGGCATCGACACGATGCCCTGCGGCATATGCGCTTCCGGCGCGCTCATCAACTACCTCTTCGAGACCCAGAAGACGGACCTCGGTCACATTTCCCATATCAAGACCTACAGGACAGAGTCCTATATGGTTCTCGGGAGCACGGCCATGCGCAATCTGGAGCTCACGGAGACGCTTCGCGAGAAGGAGAAGCGCGGTTCGCTGCTCTGGGTGCTGGATCACACGAAAACCGCCATGGGAGCGCGCATGCTGCGCAGCTGGATCGAGCAGCCGCTGATCGTGAAGAGCGAGATCGTGAGGAGACTGGATGCGGTGGAGGCCCTGGGAAACGACGAGATCTCTGCGGAGGAGCTGCGGGAGTACTTAAGCCCCGTCTACGACCTGGAGAGGCTTATGGGACGCATTTCCTTAAAGAGCGCCAATCCGAGGGACCTGCTGGCCTTGAGGACTTCTCTCGCCATGCTGCCGCATATCCGCTCGCTCCTAAAAGCATTTCCCTGCGCTCTTTTTGAGGAGGCTTATGAGAGCTTCGATGACCTGGCGGACCTCACGGAGCTCCTTGCAGCGTCCATCGATGACGAGCCGCCGCTCGCCATGAAGGAAGGCGGCATCATCCGCGACGGCTATTCGGCCGACGTGGATTCACTCCGGTCGGCGAAGACGGACGGCCGCAGGTGGCTTGCCGAGATGGAAGCCGGGGAGCGGGAAAAGACCGGCATCCACACCCTGAAGATCAAGTACAACCGCGTCTTCGGCTACTGCATCGAGGTGTCCAATTCCTTCAAGGATAAGGTCCCGGATTCCTATATCCGCAAGCAGACTCTTGTGAACGGAGAACGCTTCACGACTCAGGAACTGAAAGAGCTGGAGGACAAAATCCTCGGCGCGCAGGACCGCCTCTACACTCTCGAATATGATCTCTTCTGCGAAATCCGGGATAAGATCGCGGAAAATGTCGCCCGGATCCAGAAGACCGCGCATTTTGTAGCGGAAATCGACACCCTCTCCTCGCTGTCCTTCACCGCGAGGAGAAACGGGTACACCCGGCCCGAGATCACCACGGACGGTGTGATCCGCATCAAAGGCGGAAGGCACCCTGTCGTGGAAAAAATGGCGCCGTCCGAAAACTTCGTGCCGAACGACACGCTTCTCGACAAGAAGAGCAGGAGGGTTTCCGTCATCACCGGCCCGAATATGGCCGGCAAATCCACCTACATGCGCCAGAGCGCTCTCATCGTGCTGATGGCGCAGATCGGGTCGTTTGTCCCCGCCGATTCCGCTTCCATCGGGATCGTGGACCGCATCTTCACCCGCGTGGGAGCGTCAGACGACCTGGCGAGCGGGCAGAGCACCTTCATGGTGGAGATGTCGGAGGTCGCCGGCATTTTGAGAAATGCCACCTCCGATTCGCTTCTCATTCTGGATGAGATCGGGAGAGGGACATCGACCTTCGACGGACTGGCTCTCGCCTGGGCGATCATCGAATATGTCGCCAACAAGAGGCTGATCGGGGCGAAAACCCTGTTTGCGACGCATTATCACGAGCTCACGGAACTCGAGGGCAAGATCGACGGCGTCAACAATTACTGCATCGCCGTCAAGGAGAAGGGAGACGGGATCGTCTTTTTGAGGAAGATCATAAAGGGCGGGGCCGACAAGAGCTACGGAATTCAGGTGGCGAGGCTTGCCGGGGTTCCGGAGGCCGTTCTTGCGAGGGCGGATGATCTTGTGATGCAGTTGGCGAAGGCCGACATCACGGAAGCCGTGGAGATGATCGCAGGGACGAAAAAGAAAGCGAAGCCTGCCCGGAAGGACGACTCCGACCCTGAGCAGATGTCCTTCTTTGACACCGTCACCGATCAGGACGTCCTCGACGAGATCCAGAATATCGACGTCCAGAACCTGACGCCTCTCGAGGCGCTGAACGAGCTGTATCGCCTGCAGAACAAACTGAAGAACCGCTGGAGAAATACATGAATCCCATTCGAATCCTCGACCAGGTGACCATAGACAGGATCGCCGCCGGAGAAGTGGTGGAACGCCCTGCCTCCGTGATCAAAGAATTAACAGAGAACGCGATTGACGCCGGAAGCACGCGGATCACGATCGAGATCCGCGGGGGCGGAATCGAGATGATCCGCGTCACGGACAACGGCTGCGGCATCGCGCCCGGCGAGATCCCGCTGGCCTTCCAGCGCCACGCCACCAGCAAGATCGTGGGGGCGGGGGACCTTCAGTCCCTTCGGACGCTCGGATTCCGCGGCGAAGCTCTCTCCAGCATCGCGGCGGTCAGTAAGGTGGAGCTTGTGACGAAGAGGGAGGAGGATCTCGCGGCCTCCCGCTACGTGATCGAGGGCGGGCGCGAGAAGCTGTGCGAGGAGATCGGAGCGCCGGACGGCACGACCATCATTGTCAGAGACTTATTTTACAACACGCCGGCCCGTGCAAAGTTCCTCAAGTCCGCCATGACCGAGGCCGCGCATGTCGGGGAGATCGTGGAACAGCTGATCCTCTCCAATCCGGAGACGGCCTTCAGCTATCTCGTGAACGGGCAGTTAAAGCTCAGCTCCTCCGGCAGCGGGAAGCTCGCGGACGCCGTGTACAGGATCTACGGGAGGGATCTCACGAGGCTTCTTCTGCCCGTATCCGCATCCAATGAATATCTTGCCATAGAGGGACTGATCGGAAAGCCCCAGATCTCAAGAGGCAACCGGAATTTCGAGAATTACTATGTGAACGGAAGATACGTCAAAAGCCGCATGATCGCCAAGGCCGTCGAGGACGCCTACGGGACAAAGCTCATGCAGCACCAGTATCCCTTTGCCTGCTTCTTCCTCACGACCGATACTTCCGCCGTGGACGTGAACGTGCATCCGACCAAGATGGAGGTCCGCTTCTCGGACGAGAAGCAGATCTACGATTTCATCCGCAGCGCCGTAAAGGACGCCCTCGACGGCGTCGACATGACGGCGGACGGGGCTCTCACTTCCCTGAAAAAGGAAGAGGACAGATCCAAAGAGAAAAAGGAGCCGCGGCCTGCGGAGCCTTTCGAAACGAAAGAACTCCAAAGAAGCTTTATTACAGGGGCGAACGATGCCTCGCAGCCGGCTGCTTTTAAAAGGCCGGATGCCGCGGAACCGCTGCCGTCACACATTTCGGATATAACGGAGCCGATTCCGTCACGGGAGACTCCGAAAGGACGGTATGAGCAGCAGAGCTTCACGCCCGTGTTCCTTTCAGAAGAGGCGAAGCCCTACAGGCGGATCATAGGTCAGGTGCTGGACACGTACTGGATCGCGCAGTACGAGGACAGCGTCTATGTCTTTGACCAGCACGCGGCGCATGAGAGGGTCCTTTTCGAGAAGTTCATGAAGGAATTTGAGAACAGGGATGTTTCTTCCCAGCTATTAAGCCCTCCGCTCGTGATCACGCTGGACGCGAAGGAAGAGGCGATGCTGCTGCAGCATATAGAGGCATTTTCCGCACTCGGTTTTGAAATCGAGCATTTCGGCGAGCGGGATTACGCGGTCCGGGCGGTCCCGTATTCCCTGGGCCTCATCCCCTCGGACGTTCTCTTCCATGAGATTCTGGATCAGCTGGATACCACTCAAACCTTAAGCGACAACAAACTGTACATACGGAAAGTGGCCACGACCGCCTGCAAGGCTGCCGTAAAGGGAGGCGGAAGGCTGTCCGCGGCGGAGGCCTCGCAGCTCCTCGATGATCTCATGAAATGCGAAGATCCCTATCACTGCCCGCACGGAAGGCCGACCATCCTGTCCTTTGACAGACAGGAGATCGAGAAGCGCTTCAAGAGGATTGTCTGATATGGAGAAGAAACTGCTGATCGTGATCGCGGGACCGACGGCTGTCGGGAAGAGCGCCCTTGCCGCGGAGCTGGCGAGGAGAATCGACGGGGAAGTGGTCTCCGCGGACTCCATGCAGGTCTACAAATACATGGATATCGGCTCGGCGAAGGTCACTTTGGAGGAAATGCTGGGCGTGCCGCATCACATGATCGACGTCATAGAGCCGACGGACAGCATGGATGCCCACCGCTACGCGGAAATGGCGAAGGAATGCATCGGCGGCATTTACAAAAGAGGGCATGTCCCGATTCTCTGCGGAGGGACGGGATTCTACATCCAGGCGGTGACAAAAGACATCGATTTTAAGGAGACGCATGAGGATGAGGCATTTCGCGAGAAAATGCGTCTCATAGCGGAAGAGGAAGGGCCGGAAGCCCTCTATGAGAAGCTTCTTGCGGCGGATCCGGAAGCGGCCGCGCAGATCCATCCTCATAATATCAAGAGGGTGATCAGGGCGCTGGAATTCCATGCGCTTACGGGAGAGAAGATCTCCGGGCACAATCTCGAGGAATCCAGAAAAGAGACGCCTTATGACCTGCACTTCTTCGTCATCGAGGACGACAGGGCCGCGCTCTATGAGCGGATTGACGCCCGCGTGGATTTCATGATGGAGGAAGGGCTGTATGATGAGGTGGCTTTCCTGAAAGCGATGGGGCTCACAAAAGAGCACGTTTCCATGCAGGGAATCGGATACAAGGAGATCTTAAAAGCCATGGACGGGGAGTATTCCCTCGAGGAGGCGGTGCGGATCATCAAGCGGGATTCGCGGCATTACGCGAAGCGGCAGCTGACCTGGTTCCGGCGCGAAAAGGACGCCGTCCATCTTTTGAGGCAGGATTTCGGAGGAGATTCGATGAAACTTCTTAAGGAGATCATTCGGCAGCTGGAAGAAACGACAACGATCAGGGCAAAAGAGGTGGGAAACCCTTATGAATGAATACAGTCTTCAGTCTATTTATCAGGAGAACGGGATTGATCCCGATGTCCTTCGCTTCGGCGAAGCGGCCTGCGGGGAGCTTAAGGGACGTTTTCTCGAAATCGATGAGACGGCCGAGTACAACCAGCTGAAGGTGCTGAAAGCCTTTCACGACGCGCGCGTCTCGGAGGCGTGCCTTTCGGGCACGACGGGGTACGGGTACAACGACATCGGGAGGGAGACCCTGGAGGAGGTTTACGCCGGCACATTTCACACGGAAGCCGCCCTCGTCCGGCCTCTGATCGGCTGCGGCACCCACGCTCTGGCCATCGCCCTTTTCGGCAATCTGCGTCCCGGTGACGAGATGATCTCCATAGCCGGCAAGCCCTACGACACCCTGGAGGAGGTCATAGGGATACGGCCTTCCGCCGGATCCCTCATGGAATACGGAATCCGGTACCGCCAGGTGGACCTCAAGCCGGACGGAAGCTTCGATTTTGAAGGAATCCGGAATGCCATAAGCCCTGCCACAAAGCTTGTCACGATACAGCGCTCAAAAGGATACGAGACGCGCAGGACCCTCTCCGTGAAGCAGATCGGGGAAGCCGTCCGCGCGGTCAAGGCCGTCAGACCGGATATCGTCTGCATGGTCGACAACTGCTACGGAGAATTTGTGGAGAGGACGGAGCCCTCGGACGAAGGCGCCGATATGATCGTCGGCTCTCTCATCAAGAATCCGGGAGGGGGACTCGCTCCCTGCGGAGGCTATATCTGCGGAACCAAAGAATGCGTGGAGCGGAGCGCGGTCCGCATGACCTGCCCCGGACTCGGCAGCGAGATCGGCCCGTCCCTCACACTGAACCCGTCCTTCTACCAGGGCTTCTTCCTCGCCCCGGTCGTGACGGCCTCCGCACTGAAAGCCGCCATTTTCGCCGCCTCTCTCTACGAGAAGCTCGGCTTCCCGGTGATCCCCGACGGGCACGAAGACCGCCACGACATCATCCAGGCGGTCACCCTCGGCACCCCCGAAGGCGTGCGCGCCTTCTGCCGCGGCATCCAGTCGGCCTCCCCGGTAGACGCCCACGTCACACCCGAGCCCTGGGACATGCCCGGCTACGACGATCCCGTCATCATGGCGGCCGGCGCCTTCGTGTCAGGCAGCTCCATCGAGCTGTCCGCCGACGGTCCCTTGCGTCCCCCGTACAACGTCTATTTCCAGGGCGGCCTCACCTGGCCCTCCGCCAAGTACGGAGTGCTCATGTCCGTCCAGCATCTTAAAAATGCCGGACTTATCGGCAGTTTGTGAATCGGAAGCGAGTCCTGGACAAAATTTGTTCACTTGCATTCCCCCCTAAGATCAAGTACAATCAACTTGCCCGCTTAAATAAGGCATACCTGGCCGGAAAGAGGGCAAACTTTGAAACAAAGGCTTACAGAAAAAGGGGCGGACCTTAGCCGGCCCTACGAGAAATGCCTCATGTACGGAGCGTCGGCACTAACCGACGCTGAACTTATTGCAGTGATTCTCCGCTGCGGAACGAAGGGAAAAGACGCGGTAGCGCTTGCCGACAGCATACTCAAGCTGTCCCCCGTGAGGGACGGAGTGGGCGGCCTCGCTTCGCTGTCGAGCGCAGATTATATGGAAGTGGAGGGAATCGGCGAGGTAAAGGCCATACAGCTCGAGTGCGTCGGGGAATTATCCAAGCGCATCTCACAGGCCACCGCGAGAAAGTCCGTGTCATTGTCGGAGCCGGAGACTCTTGCCAACTACTTCATGGAATCGCTCCGCCACGAGAATCAGGAAAATGTCCTGTGCGTGATGCTCGACGCGAAGCTGCGGATCATCGGCGAGGAGAGAATCACGAGAGGCTCCGCGACGATGTCGGTGATCTCGCCGCGGGACATCTTTATGGCCGCCATCAGGCACAGAGCCGTCTCCATCGCGCTCATCCACAACCACCCGAGCGGAGACCCGACGCCGTCCCCCGCGGACCTGGAGATGACGGAGCGGGTGTGCGAAGCCGGACGGCTTCTTGAAATACGTCTAATTGACCATATCATAATCGGCGATATGTGCTATATGAGTTTTCTTGAAAACGGGTACATAGACGCCGGGAGTTTGTATGCTGAGTAAAAATGCCTTCGGCGTGGATCTTGGGACAAGTGTCGTCAAGATCTACAGCCTCAGAAAAAACAGGCTGCTGAGTGAGCACGACATGATCGCGGTGATGGGAGGATCACAGGTCATAGCGGTCGGCAACGACGCCTATGAGATGTTCGAAAAGAATCCTCCCGGGATCCTGGTGGACCGCCCCATGGTAAGCGGAAGAATAGCGGATGTGGCGGAAGTGGAGATGCTGCTGAAGCTCCTCCTGAGGAAGACGGACCGTCATTCCTCCTCGAGGCCGCTCATCTATTTTTCCGCTCCCATGAATATGTCCGAGCTGGAAAAGCGCGCCTATTACGCCATCAGCGACGCCGGGAACCCGAAGAGCCCGCGCGTGTTCCTCGTGGACAGGCCGATCTGCGACGCAATCTCCCTGGGGATCCCGATCACCCGCACGAAGGGCAGCATGATTCTTGATATCGGCGCCCAGAGCACGGAAGTGTCCGTGATCGCGGGAGAGCAGGTGATCGTGAGCGACTCGCTGCCCATAGGCGGGCAGCAGCTGAATGAAGCCGTCGCCAACGAGATCCGCCGGGAGAGAAATCTGCTCATAGGAAGCCGCACGGCAAGGAGACTGAAGATCTCCCTCGCCACTTTCCTGACCGGCGGAAAGGAAGAACGCCGGGTGACCGGCATCGATACGCTCGCCGGTCTGCCGAGAGAAGAAGTGATCACCTCGGATCTGGTCAACCGGGCCGTGGAGGCGGAACTCAGGAAGGGCGCGGAAGCCATGCGCACCTTCCTGGAGAGAACGCCTCCCCAGCTCTCCGGGAGCATTATGAATGAAGGGATTTATCTCACCGGCGGCACGGCGAGAATACCCGGTATCGAGCGCTATCTGTGCCGCATGATCGGCTGCAGGATCAATCTGTCCAGGGACTACGAATTCAGCACGATAAAGGGTCTGGAGGAACTGATGCAGCACAAGGAGCTCCGCAGGTGGGCTCATTCGATAAAGGGAAAAAGATGAAAAAGAAACTGGATTTCAACGACAGAGGGAGACACCTCGTCGTCATCATGATCATCATCTGCATCGTGCTCATGCTCGCGGCTCTGACCACAAACCGGGTTTCCGGACCCCTGCGCTCAGCCGCGGGTCAGATCGTCACGCCGTTTCAGAACGGGATCAACGAGATCGGCAAGTGGCTGACGGAACAGTTCTCGGGGTTTCAGGACGTCAAGAAGCTGAGCGCCGAGAACAAGGAGCTGCGGGCCCAGATCGACGAGCTGACGCAGAAGAATAATGAGCTTGTCCAGAACCAGTCGGAGCTCACGCGCCTCGAGGAGCTGTATCAGATCGACAAGAAGTACAGCGACTACAACAAGGTTGCCGCGGAAGTCATCTCGAAGGACCCCGGCAACTGGTACAGCACCTTTGTCGTCAACCGCGGCACAAAGGACGGAATTGCGGTCGATATGAATGTGCTCGGACAGGGAGGGCTCATCGGAATCGTCACGGAAGTGGGCGAAAACTGGGCCCAGATCCGCTCCATCATCGACGACGAGAGCAATGTCAGCGCCATGGCCGCCAACACTTCGGAGCCCTGTGTCGTCACCGGCGACCTCCTCATGATGGACAACGGGAAAATCACCTTCAAGGGCCTGAGGGACTCCGACAACCAGGTAACTGAGGGAACCAGCATCGTCACAAGCAACATCAGCGACAAATACCTGACCGGGCTCCTGATCGGGTATATCAGCGAGATATCGCTTGATTCCAATAACCTGACAAAGTCCGGCACCATCATTCCCGCCGCTTCCTTTCGGAACCTGCGGGAGGTACTGATCATCACGGACCTCAAAGAGACAAAGGAGAACGCCGATTGAAGCGCAAACTTGTCATTCTCTTAATTGCATGGATTCTGTTCCTGCTCCAGACTGCGGTCTTCGGCAGGATCGAATTCCTGGCCGCAAAACCGAATCTGCTGCTCATCCTGACAGTCGCGATCGGCTTTATGCAGGGCAAGAGCGAAGGTCTCATGACGGGCTTTTTCTGCGGACTGATGATCGATCTCTTTTACGGACCGATCCTCGGATTCTATGCGCTGCTTTATCTCTGCGCGGGATATTTCAGCGGGAGGTTTTCACAGATCTATTTTGACGAGGACGTCAAGATTCCTCTCATCCTCACGGCCGTCACGGACATCGCCTTCAATATCGCCGTGTACGTCGTCGGTTTCCTCTTAAGAGGGAGAGTCGGGTTCTTCGGCTACCTCAAAGGCATCATCCTGCCGGAAGTCGTGTGTACGCTCCTGTTCACGATTGTTTTATACCGGTTGTTCTATAAGATCAATTATTCTATGGTCGAAAAGGAGAAGAAAGGCAGACAGTCCTTATGGATCAAAGGGTAAAGAAATACAGACAATTTCATACCAACCGCCCGATCCTCCTTGTTGTGCTGTTTATTCTTCTGTCGGTTGTCCTCATACACCGTCTGTATATCCTGCAGATCGTAAACGGAGACAATTACCGCTCCAATTTCAGTATGAAGACGACAAAGACAAGAACCATCCGCTCCACCCGGGGGAACATCTATGACCGGAACGGAAAGCTGCTTGCCTATAACGAGCTGAGCTATTCCCTTACTCTCGAGGACTGCGGCACTTACGACACGACCAGAGAGCGGGATCTTGCCCTGAACGGGGAGGCGTACCGGATCTCCGAGATCCTCAAAGCTCACGGGGATTCACTGAGCAATGACTTCCACGTCATCCTCGATGAAAACGGCAACTACACCTACAACGTGGAGGGAACCTCTCTCGCGCGTTTTAAAGCGGACGTCTACGGAAGGGCCAGGATCACGGATATGACCCCGGAGGAAGAAGAGAGCACGGCAGCCCAGATGATCGAGAAGCTCTCCAGCAGGCAGAGATTCGCGATCGTGCGCGCCGACAGGCCCTACACGGAGAAGGAACTCCTTGAGGCCGGCCTTCCTCTGACTTTGACGCGCGAGGAGATTCTGGACATCATCTATGTCCGCTATATGCTCTTTACGACGCAGTACCGCAAATACATGCCGGTCACTGTGGCCAGAGGCATTTCCGAGGAATCGGTCGCCGCGCTTTCCGAGGCGAAGGATACCCTCACCGGAATCGAGATCGTGGAGGATTCCACCCGCGTCTATGATTATCCGATCGCGTTCGCGTCCCTCATCGGCTATACCGGAAAAGTGTCCAGTGAGGACCTGTCGGAGCTGCGCGCAAAGAATTCGCGCTACAACAGCGAATCCATCGTCGGAAAGTCCGGAATCGAGAAGGTCTATGAGGAAATGCTGCAGGGGAGCGACGGACAGGAGACGGTCTACGTGGACCGCTTCGGAAAGGTGCTCCAGATCGACGAGTCGCAGACGATCCTTCCCACGGCCGGAAGCAATGTCCATCTGACGATCGACGCGGATCTCCAGATGGCGGTTTACAAGATCCTGGAACAGAGAATTGCAGGTGTCCTTGAGCACGTCATCATCGACGCGGACAGCTTCGACTCCCTCTCCCTGGAGGACCGCAACGAGATCAAGATCCCGATCATCAATGTCTACAACGCCATTTTCGCAAATGGCGTGATCGATATCGCTCATTTAAGTGAGCCTGACGCGAGCGACACCGAGAAGGAAATCTATGCCCTGTTTCTCGAAAAGCGGGC
Organism: uncultured Lachnospiraceae bacterium; assembly: GCA_902783325.1. Lineage (GTDB taxonomy): Bacteria > Bacillota > Clostridia > Lachnospirales > Lachnospiraceae > Chordicoccus. The sequence continues at coordinate 10,036 of CACZQS010000074.1, read as the reverse complement.
AGAAGTGTTCGCCGAAATCTACGACCAGCTGACGGGGCCGAATCCTTATCCGTATAACGAGCTGAACGATGAGACAAAGGAGTATGAGTCCTACATCGTCAACGAGATGCTGACGTCCGATACGAAGATCCTGAGCAGCAGCAAGATCGACAAGACCGATGAGACTTATCTCGCCTGGACCAGGGACGAGACGATCTCGCTCAAGGAATATCTGACCTATGCCGTCAGCCGCAACTGGATTGATATCTCGGCCATTGCCCCGAGCGAGACCTATCTCGACTCGGAGGAGACCTATGCCGCCCTTTCAGCTTTTATCGAAGAATACCTGTCGACAGACATCAAGTTCTCGAAGATCCTCTACAAGTATATGATCGAGACCCATGTGCTTCAGGGCAAGACCATCATGCTCGCACTCTATGACCAGGGTGTCTTCAACAAAGACGATGGTGAGTACGAGGCCTTTGCGGACGGGAATATCGACAGCTACAATCTGGTTTTGGACAAGATCAATTCCCTGGAGCTGACTCCGGCCATGCTGGCGCTGGATCCCTGCTCCGGCTCCGCTGTCGTCACGGACCCCAGAACCGGTGAGATTCTGGCGTGCGTCACTTATCCCGGGTATGACAACAACCGCCTTGCCAATAATATGGATGTCGCCTATTACCGCAAGCTGGCCGCGGATGCTTCCGGCCCCTTCTACAACAAGGCGACGCAGCAGGAGACGGCTCCCGGCTCCACCTTCAAGCTGATCACGACGACAGCAGGCCTTGAGGAGCACGCCGTCACGACAGAGACGATCTTTAACTGCACAGGTACCTTCGACCTGACGGAAACTCCGCTGAAGTGCTGGCTGACGACAGGACACGGACCGCTGAATATTCTGGGCGGAATCCAGAATTCCTGCAACGTGTTCTTCTGTAACGTCGCCTACACGCTCGGCACGAACGCGGAGGGGAACTGGTCCGACTCGCTGTCCTTAAGCAAGCTCCGCCAGTACTCGAACCTCTATGCGATGGACAAGCCGTCCGGAATCGAGGTGCCGGAGAATGAACCTCATGTGTCGGACCAGTACGCGATCCAGTCCTCCATCGGACAGGGAACGCATGCCTATACCACGACGCAGCTGGCGCGCTATGCCACGACGCTGGCCAACGGCGGAACCATTTTCGATATCTCCATGGTTGACAAGATCACGGACGGAAGCGGAAATGTGGTGGAGGACTACTCGCCGCCGATCGAGAACACCATCTCGATCAGCAACTCGACCTGGGATGTGATCCATGACGGCATGCGCGCCGTGATGGAGAGCAAGTCCGAGTTCGAGGACCTAAGCGTCACGGTCTCAGGAAAAACCGGAACCGCGCAGGAGAGCAAATCGCGTCCGAACCACGCGCTGTTTATCTGCTACGCCCCCTCGGAGGCTCCGCAGACAGCCATCGCCGTCCGTATCGGAAACGGCTATTCGTCCACGAACGCGATGCTGACCGCGAAGGACATCCTGCAGTATCATTTCAAGCTGGCCTCGGAGGACGAGATCATCACCGGCACAGCCCGGACGGATTCCGTCGCTTCCGTAAACATCGACTAAACATAAAAAGGAGATTATTCGTGTTTCGATTATATCGTCTGAGAGATTACAATTTCAGACTGGTGCTCTGGCTCATGGTCCTGTCCTCGCTCGGAGTGCTGCTCGTCGGCAGCGCCGAGTCCTCGCTCAGGAACAAGCAGCTGGCCGGCGTGATCGCGGGGCTGGGGATTATGCTTATCGTGTCCCTCATCGACTTCTCCTGGATCATGCAGTTCTACTGGGTGCTCTATGTCCTGAACATCATCATGCTGGTCGCGGTCCGCATCACGGGCCGTACGCTGAACGGCGCCACGCGCTGGATCAGCATCGGCGGCCTGCGCTTTCAGCCCGGCGAGCTCTCGAAGATTCTGATCATCCTCTTTTTCTCCAGATTCTTTCTGGATCACGAGAATGACCTCAATAAGCCGACCGTGCTGCTTAGGTGCCTGCTCCTTCTGGCCCTGCCTCTGGCGCTGATCTATATCCAGCCGGACATGAAGGACACTCTGATCATCCTGATCGTGTTCTCCTTCTGCTATTTTGTGGCCGGGCTCAGCATTAAGTACATCCTGGCCGTTCTCGTGATCGTGGTCCCGATCGGCGTGATCTTCATGAGTATCGTCGTGCAGCCGGAGCAGACCCTGATCAAGGATTACCAGAGAAAGCGCATCATGGCGTTCCTGTACCCGGACAATGAAGAGTACACCGACGACACGACACAGCAGAACAATTCCGTCGTCGCGATCGGCAGCGGGCAGCTGTCGGGCAAGGGCCTCAACAACAGCGACGTCTCTTCGGCGAACAAGGGAAACTTCATCGCCGAGATCTACGCGGACTTCATCTTTGCGGTAGCGGGAGAGGAGCTTGGCTTCCTGGGCAGCGCGGGGATCGTCATCCTCCTGCTGCTGATTGTCCTGGAATGCCTGCTGATCTCCATGAGGGCCAAGAATCTGGCGGGCAGGGTATTCAGCTGCGGAATGGCGTCGCTGATTGCGGTGCAGAGCTTTATCAACATCGGGGTCGCCACGCGGCTTCTTCCGAATACGGGGACGCCGCTTCCCTTTGTCAGCTACGGACTTACTTCCCTCATGACTCTGTTCCTCGGGATGGGCATAGTCCTTAATGTCGGCCTTCAGAGCAAGATCCGTCTCAGCGTCTTTGCGGAGCGGATGAGAAAGGAGGCGCGGGCATGACCGGTAAAGCGGCAGGTGCCGCAGCTGAGACGAAGAGCGTGCGCGTGAGGAAGCGCATGAACCACAGGACCCGCATGACGGTGATTCTGCTGCTTCTTTTTGCGGCGGCGCTTGCAGCCCTCGTGCTTGTCATCCTTCTTGGCAGAACCGTAAACAAGCTTCCCCTGCCGCTCCCGTGGAGCAATGAGCGCATGTCCTATACTTCCGCGGAACAGACGGCGATGCAGGCCCAGACCGCGTTTTCTTCCGGCCTCTGCATAGGGGAAAACAACGTGGCAAATGAAGCGGTCACGCTCGACGGATATGAGAAGGGCGGACTCTTCTCCATAGACGACCGCTCCGTCGTCTTTGCGAAAGACATATTTGAGAAGGTCTATCCCGCCAGCATCACGAAGCTGATGACCGCCATACTCGCCATGAAATCCGACAAGATGGGTGAGCGCGTCACGATTCAGTGGCAGGATCTGGAGCTCGAGTCCGGTTCCCAGGTGGTGGGCTTAAGGATCGGGGACACCGTCACGATGGAGTCGCTGCTGCGCGGCCTTCTCATTCATTCGGGAAATGACGCGGCGCAGGCCATCGCGCGTGTCGTGGGAGGCACCCAGGAGAATTTCGTAAAGATGATGAACGAGGAGCTCTCCGCCATAGGCGCGACGGGGAGCCATTTTACCAATCCGACCGGACTTCATGACGAGAACCATTATACGACCGTGTACGACATCTACCTGATGCTGAATGAAGCCATGAAGTACGACGAGTTCCTGAATATCGCGGGGGTGGGCGTCTATGATTTCCAATACTGGGATGCGGACGGGAACGAGGTTCACGTGACGCTTGACTCCACGGACCACTACCTCACAGGAGAGACGGAGCCGCCCAAGGACGTCACGGTCCTGGGAGGTAAAACCGGAACCACCACTGCGGCCGGCAACTGCCTTGCGGTTCTGGCGCAGAACGCTTACGGCCAGTTCTACATTTCCGTCATCGTCGGAGCCCAGTCGAAAGACATCCTGTACAGCGATATGAACATGCTGCTCACCCAGATGAATGCTTAGAACAGCACTTGTTTTTTGCAGGGGTGTACTCTATAATGATGTTAAGTCAAAAAACATAACCAGATATAGACTGTAATTCATATTAGGAGGTAACTGCTGATGGTTCAGTTGGTAGTAGGTCAGAAGGGCAAGGGAAAGACAACAGAGATTCTCAACAGGGCTAATGAAGAGATCAAGACGGCCAGCGGGAATATCGTTTTCATTGACAGGAACAACGCTCACATGTATGAGCTCAACAACCGCATCCGCCTGATTGACATTTCCCGGTATCCGCTCGGAAGCAGCGATGAATTCGTCGGCTTCATCAGCGGCATCATTTCCCAGGATCATGACCTGCAGTCTATGTATCTCGACGGTTTTCTGAAGTGCGCGAAGCTTGAGGGGAAGGACATCACGAGCACGATCCTCAAGCTCGACAAGGTCAGCACGATGTTCAACATTAATTTCGTTATTTCTGTTTCTCTTGATCAGGAGGAGCTCTCCGAGCAGATCCGCGACAAGGTATTGATCAGTCTCTGATGGCAAATTCGTTCTTTAAACGCAGCTCAAAAGAGTCAAAAACCAGTCATTCCGGTATTCGGCGCATCTTCACGCTGAATATCGGAACGATTGTTTTTGGCATTCTTTTTATTTACATACTCATCAGCATCGTTCTCTATGTGACGGCGACCCACGTCCGCTCCTACCGGGTCACCTCCGGTCCCCTGGCAAAGAATTCGGAATATACAGGTCTTGCCGTCTATTCGGAGAACGTCATTACGGCAGATGCCGCGGGCTATGTGGATTACTATGCCGGGGACCACGCGAGGGTCAAGGCCGGCGGAGTCGTGTATGCCATCAGTCCCACGAAGCTGCAGGATACATCCGTGGAGGCGGATGCGCAGACTCTTCGCGCGATCCGCGAGGACTGCGAGGAGTTCTCACAGACCTTCCAGACCGTGAATTTTCACGACGTCTATTCCCTCCGCTACCTCATCGAGGGGGAACTGCTGAATGAAGACCTGAAGAAGAGGGCGATGTCCGGGGTCCATTCCACTTCCATGACCCTCGGGGCATCCACGGTGTGCGTGGCGCCCTCCGACGGCATCGTCTGTTACTCCACTGACGGCTACGAGAATTTCAATGTGAATCTCCTGTCCGAGGGGGCCTTTGATGAAAAAGCTTACCGGATGGAGCACCGCAGGACGGGCGATCAGGTGAAAGCCGGCGATACCATCTACAAGCTGATCGATTCCGAGGACTGGTCATTGTATATCCGCCTGACGCCCAAACAGATCGTCAAGCTGGACAACACTTCGAACGTGCGCGTGAAGTTCCTGAAGGACGGCGTCACGCAGAACGCGGACTTCACGATTATCGAGAGCGATGACGGACAGTACTACGGAAGGCTTGATTTCTCCTCAGGCCTTGTCCGCTATCTGGACAACCGGTTTATCGACATTGAGCTTGTCACGAACAACGAGGTGGGACTGAAGATTCCGGTTTCTTCCATTGTTACCAAACAATTCTTTACCATTCCCGAGGAGTACTCCACCTACGGAGGGAACAAGAAGAACATCGGTTTCCTGAAAGCGACAACGGACAGAAGCGGCAATGCGACGACAAAGTTTGTGACTCCCACCATCTACGATCACGCGAACGGCAAGTATTACGTCGACGACTCCAGCTTCCACGAAGGGGATATTATCGTGCGCGACGGCTCGACGGACCGGTTTATCGTCCGGGACCGCGACTCGATCGAGGGGGTCTACAGCATGAACAAAGGGTATGCCGTTTTCCGGAAGATCTCGATTCTCGACAAGAACGAAGATTACTGTATCGTCGAGAAGGGGACACCGTACGGCATTGCGCAGTTCGACAACATCGTGGAGAATGCCGCGTCCGTCAAGGAATCACAGATTACAGCCCACTAGATTATTTGCTATACAATTATCCGAGACCTCACTTTTGACACTATAAATCATAACTGGAGGTAATGAGTAAGACTATGAATCGTGATCTCGCTGCAAATCTGAAAGAAGTACGGGAGTCGATCGCGGCCAGCTGCGAAAAGTGCGGAAGAGATCCGGGAGAGGTGTGTCTTCTGGCTGTCAGCAAGACGAAGCCGGAGGAGGACATCCTGGAGCTCTACAAGGCCGGACAGAGGGATTTCGGCGAAAACTACGTGCAGGAACTCATGCGGAAGCAGCAGGCGCTTCCTTCCGATATCCGCTGGCACATGATCGGCCATCTGCAGCGGAACAAGGTCAAGTACATAGCGGGATTTGTCTCGATGATCCACTCGGTGGACAGCCTTGCACTCGCCCGGAAGATTGAGAGCGAAGCGGCAAAGCATGACCGCGTCATACCCATTCTTATTGAGGTGAATGTGGCTGACGAGGAAAGTAAGTTCGGAATCCCGCCGGAAGATGTCCCCTTGTTTGCCAAGGCAGTCAGGGAGCTTCCGCACGTCCGTCTCGCCGGTCTGATGACCAGTGCTCCTCTGACCGAGGACCCCGAGGAAGTGCGCTTCGTGTTCCGGAAAATGCGTCAATTAAGTGTTGACATAAATCTGGAAAACGATAATAATGGAGAAGTGAATGTCCTCAGTATGGGGATGTCGAATGATTTTCGCGTTGCCATAGAAGAAGGCTCCACCTGTGTCCGCATAGGCACCAGCCTTTTCGGCGCGAGGAATTACAGTTAAATGGGGATGGAGATGGAACATGGGCCTGATCGACCGATTTCTTAACGCCATCAAACTGAATGACGATTTTGATGACGACGAAGATTTTCTGGATGAAGAGGATGACTCTGTGGACGATCTGGATGAAGAATTAGGCCGGGCGAAACCGAAGAGACGCTTCTTCAGCAAGTTCTCAGCTGATGAGGAAGACGATGAGGACGATGCGGCAGATGACGATGCCTACGAGTCCAGGCGCTCCCGCAGCTCTCAGAAAAAAACCGAGCCGAAGAAGAGACACCCGGACAGATCGTCGGACAGCATTTCGTCAAGACAGACGGAGAGACAGACTGCCTACACCTCCCGGAATGTCGGATACGCTTCGAGGAGCTCCACTCCCGACAGGACACAGAGCAGTTATGATTCCAGGAAGAAGCAGCAGAAGGTCACTCCGATCCGGAAGAAGGGTTCCCTGTCCAATATGGAAGTCAATGTCATTCGTCCGTCTTCCATGGAAGACACCCGTGACATCGCGGACACTCTGATGGAGAACTGCACGGTAGTGCTGAATCTCGAAGGTCTGGATGTGGATATCGCACAGCGCGTCATTGATTTCACCTGCGGCGTCTGCTATTCGCTGCACGGCAATCTGCAGAAGGTATCCAGTTATATCTTCATACTGACGCCTGAGAATGTCGAACTTTCCGGTGATTTCCAGAGCATCCTGAGCGGGGCCTTTGATCTGACACCTATGAGGAGCAGCTATTGATCTATCATTTTCGATTTCATAGAAAAAGAACAGGCATCAGTCCGCTTTGAGCGGCTGGTGCTGTTTTATTCTTCATCGCGCAAAACCCGTGACGTAAGCCTCCGGCGGATCGCATACGCGCAGAGCGGAAAGGAGCATTTATGGACAGACATTCGCTTTCCCCGCATATCTGCAATGATTTCGGCAGAATGGCGGAAGTGTTTGAAAAAGAGGGAATTACGGGAGGCCGCGTTATGATCGCCGCGGACTCCAACACAGCCCCTCTTTACGCGGAACAGGTAAAAATGGAACTGAGCCGGGTCTTCCGGGAGGTCCATCTGTTCGTGTTCCGGGCGGGGGAGGAGTACAAGACCCTTGAGTCCGCCGCCTCACTGCTGCACGAGCTTCTGAAGCTCCAGTTCGACAGAAAGGACTGTATTGCCGCGCTCGGAGGCGGGGTGACGGGGGATATGGCCGGATTTGCCGCGGCTGTCTACCGGAGAGGGATCCGGGTCATCCAGATTCCGACGACGCTCCTGGCGCAGATTGATTCCAGTATCGGCGGAAAGACCGGCGTGGATTTCGAGGGCTATAAGAATATGATCGGGGCCTTCCACATGCCGTCGCTGATTTATACGAACACGGACACGCTTCTGACTCTTCCGGCGGAGCAGTTTACGGCGGGAATGGGGGAAGTGATCAAGTCGGCACTTCTTGCCGATTCCGATTTCTTTGCGTTCCTGGAGGAGAACCGGGAGAAGATCGCGGCATCGGACCGCGAGTGCATCCTCGAGATGATCCGCCGCTGCGCGGCCATCAAGGTAAAGATCGTGCTTGAGGATCCCACGGAACAGGGCGTGAGAGCCCTGCTCAACCTGGGCCATACCATAGGGCATGCCGTCGAGAAAGCCACGAACTTTACTCTGCTTCACGGGGAGGCCGTGGGAGCCGGGCTCAAATCCGCCGCGGCGATGAGCCTTAAGCGCGGGCTCATTTCGAAAACTGATTACGACAGGATCTGCTCGCTTCTTGCATATTTCGGGCTGCCGCTGTACGTTGAGGGAATCGATCCGGAGGAGATCCTGCATTTCACGAAGTCCGATAAGAAAATGGCGGACGGACAGATCCGGTTTATTCTGCTTAAGGGGATCGGAGAGGCGTTCTATGCGGATGATGTTTCGGATGAGGAACTGATGACCGGAATTAATGTCCTGCTGCCGGATAAAGATAAAGACAGATGATGAAAACAAACTCAGACAATATAAAATATTCAAAACGGCGGATTCTGCCGGCGGCGCTGATCACGGCGGCGGTGCTGCTCGTGCTGGATCAGTGGACGAAGGCAATGGCGGCGGAGAAGCTGAAGGGAGGAGCCTTTGTGCTGATCCCGGGGGTATTCGAGCTGCGCTACACGGAGAATCACGGGGCGGCTTTCAGTATGCTGGAAAACCAGTATGTGCTTCTGGTCGTTCTGACTGCGGCGATCCTGGCCGTGATCGTGTATTTTGAGATCACGCTGCCGTGCGACAGGGCATCCGCGCACCTGCGGATACTTGCGGCGGTACTGGCGGCCGGTGCGCTGGGAAATCTGATCGACAGGGTCCGCTTCCATTATGTGCGCGATTTTCTGTATTTCCGCCTGATTGATTTCCCGATTTTCAACGTGGCGGATATCTGCGTGACGGTTTCCGCGGTGCTTATTGTCATCCGAATTCTGATCACCGATTCCCCAAAAGAGAACGGGGAGCAATGACAGCTGTTTGGTAAGAGGTGTTTTGTATGCCGGATGTGAGACAGGTCAACTTTACTGATGAGCAGGAGGGAATGAGGATCGACAGCGCCCTCGCTCTTTGCATGCCCGAGCTGTCCAGGACCTATATTCGCGAGCTGATCGACGAGGGTCTTGTTGTCGTGGGGAAGAAGCCCGTCAAGGCGAGCCGCAGGGTCGCTTCCGGCGAGTGCGCACTCATCACGGTTCCGGACGTCAAGGAGGCGGGCATAGAGGCGCAGGAGATGGATCTCTCCATCCTCTATGAAGACGAGGATGTCCTTATCGTCGACAAGCCTAAGGGACTGACCGTGCATCCCGCTCCGGGACATGAGAACGGCACTCTGGTAAATGGCGTCCTCGCCCACTGCGGGGAGAATCTTTCGGGAATCAACGGCGTTCTGCGCCCGGGTATCGTGCACCGCATCGATAAGGACACAAGCGGAGCCCTGATTATCTGCAAAAATGACGCGGCCCACCGCAATATCGCGGAACAGCTGAAAGAGCACTCGATTACCAGGAGATACCGGGGCGTCGTGATCGGGAACCTCCCGAAGGACGACGGCACCATAGAGGGAAATATCGGGAGAAATCCGTACGACCGCAAGAAGATGACGATCGTGAAGGATGGCGGAAAGAGCGCGGTGACGCACTATCATGTGCTGGAGCGCTTTCCGGGTTACACCTACTGCGAATTCTCCCTGGAAACCGGACGGACGCATCAGATCCGCGTCCACATGGCTTCGATCGGGCATCCGCTGGTCGGCGACACTGTCTACGGGCCGTCCCGCTGTGCCTTCCGCATCGAGGGGCAGGCGCTCCACGCCATGGTGATCGGCTTCATCCATCCCCGGACAGGGGAGTACATGTCGTTCACGGCGCCGCTGCCGGAGTACTTCACGGACCTTCTTCAAAAGCTCAGGATGAGGTAACGGTATTCCCATCCGACCGGTGTGAATTATACTAGTTCACTTAATTATCTGCCGAAGGCAGATGATTTAGTGAACTGCATATAGGCTTAACGAAATACGTTGCCGGCAACG
>CACZQS010000073.1 GCA_902783325.1 uncultured Lachnospiraceae bacterium | reverse complement strand
GGAGGAGGAAAAGCTTTCCCTCACGGAAATCCCGGAGGAGCTGCCTGAAGGACAGGAAATGGTGACGCTGGAGCTGCCGGAAGGCGGGGCATTTGAAAATCCCGAGGACTGGGCGATGGTCGGGTTCCAGATCGACACGGACCTTCTTACGAAGCTGGCGGGCACCGCCTGGGAGCTGATCGAGCAGCTGCAGGAGGACCCGGAGGCGTCCGACGAATTCGAGGAGTTCCTGACGGAGCTGCTTGAAAATCTGGAGATGAAGGAGAACCGTCTGGACCTGGATCTGGAAGGTTTGCTTGAGGATAAGAAAGAGGACGGGATCATTACCGGGATCGCGGACGTATTGTCAGATTTTAGCGGGCTCCTCACACAATATACCTCCTGGCCCAGTGTCGACGGCAACGTGATCAGGATGGTTCAGAAACCGTATCCGACCATGTATCTCCTCATCAGCGTGAAGGAATCCGGAACCAAAATAACGGGGGTTGCGGTTCTCCTCGGGGATCACTGGTATGACATCGGAAGGATAGTGAATCTGCTTCAGGAGGACGATAAAGAAGGGGAAAAGGATGAAGAGTCAGAAGGCCTTTTCTCCCTGGTACTCGCCCTTGCGAAAGAACTGATCGTGAACACGGTGAGTGACAGAATCGAAGCCGGGATCAGTTCCATATTCTTCGATGAGGAAGAAGGGGCTGCGGAGACCAATGAGGAATCCTCTGTCGTCTGCCTCCCCGCCGACGGTCTCGAATCCGTTGTACCGGCCGCCTCATGACAGGTACGAAAGAAAAAGTGGATTTTGCGGAACATCCACTGTATACTGTGGTGACAGAGGGCAGACCTCTGTCACCATTTTTATGTCAACTATTATGACAATGGGGACAGTCCCCGTTGTCATAATAGTTGACATAACATCGGAAGGAGACACTTTGATGGCGGAAGAACGTGGAATGAATGCGCGGATCCGGGCGCTCAGGAAGCTGAGCGTGGAGACGCAGCCCCGTATCGATATGGAGCGGGCGAAGAGCGAGACGGAGACTTACGCGAAATACGAGGGGAGCATGTCGATCCCGGAGCTGCGGGGGCAGGTGCTCTATGACTATTTCGCGGCGAAGACGCTGTACATCGGAGAGGGTGAGCTGATCGTCGGAGAGAAGGGCTGCGGCCCGCAGGCCGCGCCGACCTTCCCGGAGCTGTGCTGCCACACCCTCGAGGACATGCACATCATGAATGACCGCGAGCTCATCAGCTTCACGGTCACGGAGCAGGACCTCCGCTGCCAGGAGGAGACGGTGATCCCGTATTGGAAAAACCGGTCCGTCCGAAAGAAGATCCTGGACAGCATGACGGATGAATGGCGCGATTCCTACGCGGCCGGCATGTTCACGGAATTCATGGAGCAGAGAGGGCCCGGGCATACCTGCGGCGGTGGCATTTTCTACCGGAAGGGGTTCCTGGACTTCAAGGAGGAAATCAGGGCAGCCCGTGAAGCTCTGGATTTCCTGACGGATCCGGAGGCCCTCGCGAAGGATGAAGAGCTGCGAGGCATGGACAAGGCCTGCGATGCGGTGATGCTCCTCGGGGAGCGCTACGCCGCCTATGCGGATTCGCTGGCGGATGAGGAGGCCGATCCCGCAAGGAAGGCGGAGCTCCGTCAGATTGCGGAGAACTGCCGCGTGGTGCCCGCGCACAAGCCGGAGACCTTCTGGCAGGCGATCCAGATGTACTGGTTCGTCCACCTGGGCGTGACGACGGAACTCAACCCGTGGGATGCATTTTCGCCGGGGAGACTGGACCAGCATCTCTTCCCGTTTTATGAAAATGACACTGCCTCCGGCATCCTTGATGACGCGAAAGCGCTGGAGCTGCTGGAGTGTCTGTGGGTGAAATTCAACAACCAGCCCGCGCCGCCGAAGGTCGGGATCACTTTGAAGGAATCCGGGACCTACACGGATTTCGCCAACATCAATACCGGCGGGATCACGCCGACGGGAGAGGACGGCGCGAACGCCGTGAGCTACCTCATCCTCGACTGCATGGATGAGATGAAGCTCCTGCAGCCCAATTCGAACGTGCAGATCAGCCGCAAGACGCCGATGCGTTTCCTGCTCCGCGCCTGCGAGATCTCGAGGAAAGGGTGGGGGCAGCCGGCATTTTACAACACGGACGCGATCGTGCAGGAACTGCTGAATGCGGGAAAGAGCATCGCGGACGCGCGGCTCGGCGGCTCGTCGGGGTGCGTGGAGACCGGCGCGTGGGGAAATGAAGCCTACATCCTGACCGGCTATTTCAATATCCCGAAGGTGCTCGAGGTGACCTTACATAACGGCGTGGATCCCCGCACTGGGAAGCAGATCGGCCTGCCGCTGGGAAATGCCGCCGATTTCAAGTCCTATGAGGAGCTGTTCGAGGCATTTTCCAAGGAAATGAAACATTTCCTGGATATCAAAATCCGCGGAAACAACGTCATCGAGAAGATCTATGCGGAATATATGCCGGCGCCGTTCCTCTCGATTGTGACAAATGACTGCATCGCGCGCGGCCGGGATTACAACGCGGGCGGCGCCAGGTACAACACAAAATACATCCAGGGCACGGGCATCGCCACGATCACGGACTGCCTCGCGGCGATAAAGTACAATGTGTTCGAGGAGAAGACCTTCTCGATGGATGCGCTGATGGATGCGCTCCGCGACAATTTCGAGGGGCACCCGCAGATCTGGAACCTGGTCCGCAACCACACGCCGAAGTACGGAAATGACGACGAATACGCCGATGAGATCATGATCAGCGTGTTCAATCTCTACCACGATCTGGTGGCCGGTCGGCCGAATATGCTGGGCGGGCAGTATCAGATCGACATGCTGCCGACCACCTGCCACGTGTATTTCGGCGAGGTCATGGGCGCGAGCGCCAACGGGCGAAAGGCAGGCGTGCCGATCTCGGAAGGGATCTCTCCCGAAAAGGGCGGCGACACGAACGGTCCGACGGCCGTCATCCGGAGCTGCGCCAAGATGGACCACCTGAGCACGGGCGGTACTCTGCTCAACCAGAAGTTCACGCCTGCGGTCGTGGCCGGCGAGACGGGCCTTAAGCAGATGGCCAGCCTCATCCGCGCCTATTTCGATATGGACGGCCATCACATCCAATTCAACGTGATCGACCGCCAGACGCTTCTGGACGCGCAGGCTCACCCCGAAGAGTACAAGGATCTCATCGTCCGGGTCGCCGGCTACAGCGACCATTTCCGGAACTTAAGCCGCGCGCTGCAGGACGAAATCATTAACCGGACAGAGCAATCGTTCGAGTAGGCAAAAGTTATGTCAACTACATACCAGTGCCATTTTTAAATCCAGAGTACGGAGGAAATCATCATGAAAGTAGGATTCATCGGAGGAGGAAACATGGCGTCCGCGATTATGGGCGGCATCATCGGAAAGGGCCTCATCAAGGCGGAGGAGATCTTCGTGGCCGACCTCGTGGACAACGTATCGGAAAAGCTCGGCGTGCATTACACAAAGGATAATCTCTCTGTCGCCGGGGAAGCGGATGTCCTGTTTCTGTCCGTAAAACCTCAGGTCTATCCCGCGGTGATCGCCGAGATTAAGAACTCACTGAAGGGGGGCCAGCTGATCATCACGATCGCCCCCGGCAAGACTCTGGCATGGCTTCGCGCCCAGTTCGGAAAGGATCTGCCGATTGTCCGCACGATGCCGAACACTCCGGCTATGGTCGGCGCGGGCATGACCGCAGCGTGCCCGAACGAATTCGTGTCCAAGGAGCAGAGGGGAATTGCACTTACCCTGCTTGAATCCTTCAGCCGCGTGGAGTTCGTGCCCGAGCATCTCATGGATGTCGTGACCTCCGTGAGCGGCAGCTCACCGGCTTATGTATTCATGTTCATCGAGGCGATGGCGGACGCGGCGGTGGCGGACGGCATGCCGCGCGCCCAGGCCTATACCTTCGCGGCCCAGGCCGTAATGGGAAGCGCAAAAATGGTCCTGGAGACGGGAAAGCACCCGGCCATCCTCAAAGACATGGTATGCTCCCCGGCGGGAACCACCATCGAGGCGGTGCGCGTGCTCGAAAAACAGGGCTTCCGCAGCGCCGTCTTCGAGGCGATGAAAGCCTGTACTGCGGTGTCGAAAAGCCTGTAATTGATAGTTATGTAAACAAATATGACAATGGGGACTGTCCCCATTGTCATATTTGTTTACATAACTATCCTGCATACATTTTCCGAAACTCATTCGGCGAGACGCCGGTCACCTGCCGGAACATGCGGGTGAAGGATCCGTGGCTGGAGAAGCCGGAGAGGTAGGCGACCTCCATGATGGAATAGCTGCCGGAGATCAGAAGCTCCTTGGCGTGAGAAATCCGCTTCTGGCTCAGGTATTTGTAGAAGCTGACATTGGTCACCTGCCGGAAGAGCCGCGTAAAATGGTACTTGCTGAATCCTGCCCGCTCCGCAATCTCTTCCAGAGTGAGGTCCTCGGCGTAGTGCTCGCCGATATAGTTGCAGATCGAAGTGATCTTTTCCACATATTCCCGCTGCTTGTTGGC
>CACZQS010000072.1 GCA_902783325.1 uncultured Lachnospiraceae bacterium | reverse complement strand
GAGCGAGCGTCCTTTCATCTAAAATTCACCCAATTTCACCCAAATGGATGAAAATCCGGCGTCCTCCACTATATATAGTGTTTTATGCGCGTGAGATATACAGTATATGGTAGTAAAATTGAGAGTATGGGTTCGAATCCCATCCTCTCCGCGTGTATGAAGCCTCACAAACCCGGCAAAGGTTTGTGAGGCTTTCTCATTAGCTGAATCAAGGGGGCAATCAACCCGTCAGGGTTCCCGTGTTTTCGCGCCCATAGCCTTAAGCTCCTGCTTACGCGCATACATCATTTTATCGGCTCTTATAAATACATCCCGGACCTGGTGATCTCCCTCTTCCAACACAGAATAACCAACCGACACAACGACACCATTTTCAGTGATGTTAGCTTCTATCTTATTGTTCAGTGCTCTGATTGTCTTCTTCATTGTATCATAGCCTTTTTCTTGAAGAACTACCACAAACTCATCCCCGCCTACTCTGAAGACTGCACCATGTATAAAGTTTTCGCAGATCAATGCGCAGGCATCCTTAATAAGTTTATCGCCCGCTGCATGTCCTAAAGTATCATTGGTATGTTTAAGCCCGTTGATATCACATACAACAACCGCCAGGTCCTGGATTTCACCATTCTGGATTTTACGGTTCAGAGCACGTTCATACTCGGAATACGCATGCTTATTTCTCACCCCGGTCATGGAGTCTGTGTTTGCCAAATTTTGAAAAGTCTTTCTGGTTTCTTTCTCTGCATCCAGTCTGTCTTTGGATAACGCTCTTAATTCCAGCAAAAGAGCAGCAGCCAGAATCAGCACCGCAACAAGTGTGAATACAATCTGCTTCCTGTTGGTTGCAAGGTTTTCTTCGCTAATGTCACGGATCTGATCCAGAATAACGCTCTCATGGATCAAAACAGCAAACTCCCAGCCTGTATCCTGAAGCGGAACGTAGCACATCGTTTCTTTGACGCCTTCGGAAGAAAGCGTCATGCTTCCCCTTATACCGTCAGCAAAATGATCGAAATTCTCTTGCCAGACATCCTCAGAAACGAGTTCCTTTGTTGCGTCAAATATATTCTGATTTGAAATTACCGGCCCCAGCTCCGTTCCGGACAGATTAGTGCCGTTTTTTGAATATAAGGCAAAATATGTTCTGCCCTGGTCATCAACCGCAAGCAGGTCAATGATATCCTTAATGTCTATCTGAATGAAACAGGCTTTAAATGGTTTACCCATGATCGTAAGATCCGGTGTCGGAATGGCGAGACACAACTGTTTGGAAGAGCCGTAAAGGGAAACTGTGCTGATAGTACGGTCATCCATTTTCTCTTCCGACAAAAATTCGTGTCTGCTTCTGCCGGTATATGTCGTATATTGCGTGTACACAACGTCGTCCTGATCTACCAGCGCAAATCGGTTAAGCGACAGCAGATCTCTGATTTTACCAAGCGTTTGCCGTAATTCTTCCTGTGATTCGATTTTTTCATCCTGAATAAAGACCAGCGCCTTTTCCATCTGACTGAATTCGTTGTCGATTTGATTGGCAACTGTCTGAGCACGCCGATCAGCCATCGTTTCAAGATAAAAACGACTTACCGCAGAAACTGCTTCTTCCGTCTTAAGAAGTGTCTGATTTGACGACCGGATGACATTAGCAGTCACCATTACCATTATCAGCAAACTGCCTATTACGGCAGTCAGCAAAAATATCCGATTCGTGATCTTTTTCTTTTTCATTATCAAATATCACCATACAGCAGTTCAAGCATTAATGCCGCGTCTTTCTGGTAAATAACAGTAGTCGTCTCATCGGTTTTCTCCGGGAACAACTCTCCGGGCACATTTCCATCAGCAATTTTTACTGCTACCTGAAGTGTATCAAAGCCGATAGAGTAGCAATCCTGAACCCCGAGACAATAAATCACACCTTCATCCAGATAGCGCAGCGCCTCCTGATCATGATCCATGCCCACAATAACAGCTTTGCTGCCTGTCTCTTTGATTGCTCTGGCAGCACCTACAGGATTGCTCATGTTACAACAGATAATGCCATCAAGATCCGGACTTTCTTTCAGGATTTTCAGCGTCAGCTCATATGCCAGATCAACAGAGTCCATATCATATTCCATGGCTGCGATCTCCATGTCGCCATACTTTGCAATCGTGTCCCTGGCACCCTTTGCCCGATCTTCATGACATGGAGCTCCTTTACTTCCCACAAGAATTGCAACCTTCCCCTTATACTCCAGTTTTTTACAAAGGGCTTCCGTTAAGTCTGCGCCGTCCTCATAATTATGTGTATTTCCAACATATGCGATCCTTTTACACCCCTCGGCTGCATCTGAACTGGAAAAGGTCATGACTTTTGTTCCTGCGTCCACCATCCCGTCAATTACGGGGGATATAATCAACTCGTCTGCAACATCGACGCCTATCACATCATAGTCTTTTTGTTCTGCCTGAAGAAGCCGCTTTGTCTGATCATCGGCAGAGGCGCCTTCCGGTGCCATATACTCATAAGTAACTGTAATCCCTTTATCCAGAAACTGTCTCTGGGCCTCTTCCATTCCCAGTGCCACGGCATCCCACCACGGATGCACGGTTTTATATGTAAAATAGAAATTATAATGATCCTTCTGCGGGACATAAGAATCCAGTTCATGATCAAAATCAACAGCACTGCGCACAGGCTCCTCAGTTTTTAATGAACCTTCATTAAAAGCAATATCACCTGTATTCGTTGCCTCACTCGAGCCCTCTGCCGGGGATACGGAAGAGCAAGCCGCGAAAATGAGCACCGCTATCAATGCGAGAATTACTATATTTCCTTTCTGCAACACTCTTTGCACTTAATCTACCTCAGTTCTTTTCTGCTGTAATTGCTTCTCCCAACAATTCCTGTTTTCACCCCTTCAAATAGTACCCGTCCCTGTCCGGGAATGCACCGACAGCAATTCGGATGATATCTACAATCCAACCGATCCCGAATAATCCGAATGTGAACAGGTACAGGAGGCCCATTCCTATTCTCCCCACGTAGAAATAATGAACTCCGAGTCCCCCGAAAAAAACGCATAATACCAGGGCAACGATCTGGCTTTTCCGGGAGTAGGTTTCCTCTGTTGAAAATCCGGACAGCCGTCCCGGGGAAATTTCTTTAGGACGGGTCGTAAGGAGAACAATGATGCCGGCAACAAGGACAATCACGAATAATCCGGCAAGCCCCGTGGCGATCGAAATAAGAAGTGCAATAACAAATATGACGATTGACCTGCGCCATTTTTTCTGCTTTTCGACATAAGCAGCCTGAGCAAAGGGATCTTCTTCAGCAATACGGGTATATGTGAAATCCTGTGCCGGCTCCTCTTCGCTGGCAGCTGCAGTCTTTTCAGCTTCTTCTATAACACCGTCGACATAGAACGGTGTATCGCAGTACTCGCAGACAGCTCTCCTGCTGCCCTCCTGAACATCCACATGTGCCCCGCATGTGGGGCATCTCAAAACGATCAGTTTCAATGTGTTGTCTCCTTGCGTTCTATCTGCTGCGCCGGAATTCCGTGACCCTTTCCGAGAGATCTTTCAGTTCCTCCTCAGACATCTCCGGCAGTCTCTCCAGCTGGTCCAGAAAATTCACGATCGTATCCCTGTTCCTGTTTTCCATCACCTGAATATAGAAATTCACGACGACACCGGTAATGATCGCGACCGCAATAAGGGAATAAGCGGTCAGAAGAACGGAAAGAAGTCTGGGGATAAAGGTCGTCACCACAACATCCCCGAAGCCTGCCGTGGAGATGACGGCATAGCAGTACCACAGCGCGGCCCGGTAGGTTGTGATTCCGGGTTCAAAGATCCAGATGAGCAGAGCACAGACAAATACAAAGGCGACATAGGACAAAAGCACCTTGTCCGCCTGGGTGTGCTTAAGAACTCTCCACAGAATCCTGAAATCTTTTCTCACTCTCATCTGTTGAAACGGCTCCTTATTCCCAAAGTCTATCCGAAGATCGTGTAGGCATTTCCTCCGAGGGCCGCGGACTGCACATACTCCGGAGTAAATGTGACCCCGCAGTAAAAATATGTATTCCAGGTCTTGCTCGGATCATTGACAGCGATCGTGCCGTCCGGAAGGACGCCCACCAGCGTGATGTAGTGGGTTCCGTTTGTAAACGCGCTCTTTCCCACGAACACCATGACCGGATGTCCGTTTTTGAGTGCCTGCAGCACTTCCCCGAAATCACTTGTCTGGTACGCGGGCACTTCGTAGGCGGCAGCCGCGTTGACGCCGACCGTCCCGTCCGCCCCGTTGCCGTTGAAATCCGGTCCGTTTACGATGTCCATAGGAGAAATAAACTGCTGCGTGCAGTACGACAGCGCCATCGCCGTGGCCGCGAATCCGCATCCCACGGCAGCAAAGGTCTTTCCGCTCCACAGCACCGTGCCCGGCCACTCGGTATGCGTCCAGGCTCCGTCCTCGTAGTATCCGTTGCACTGGTTGTAATAGGGAACCAGCATGACGCCGTTCTCGTCGACCGGATGCGGAATCTCCGGGACTTCCTCCGGCTTCTCAGCCAATGTGATCTTATTCCAGAATTCCTGCGTCGAGCTCTTGTGCGCCTCGTCCAGCTGTTCGCAGATCCGGGAAACGGTTTCCTCATCCGCGCTCTCTTCCGCGATAAAGTACTCCCCGCTCTTCGTGACGCGGGGGAGGTAGACGCGCCTTGTATTCCCGTCGCTGGCCGCCAGATAGTCCTGCCCGTCCAGACAAAAGAAATAGACCTCAGCGTTCTCAAAGGCATCGCCGAAGTCGCCCAGCATCTCCATATACACGACGCTCTTCAGCGAGCGCTCTTTCTCTTCTCTTTTAGCCGCTTCCTCGGCCTCGATCGCCGCGAGACGCTCCTCTTTGCTCATCCCGGTCGACGAAGGATCGCCAAAAGCCGGCATCTGCACAGCGAGAAGGCACGAGACTAAAACTGCAATCAATGATTTGTTCATATTCCGAGTATACAACAAGTCCCCAAAAAAGCAATATCTGCGAGCCCGTCTGCATACAACAGGCTTTACAGAAGCCGCAGAGTTTTTTACAATATAACAAAAAAGGAGTATTTGTGTATGGCAAACCCAATTGTGACAATTACCATGGAAGACGGCGGCGTGATCAGGGCGGAGCTCTATCCGGATATTGCGCCGAATACGGTCAACAATTTTATCTCGCTGATTAAGAAGGGATTTTATGACGGCGTGATCTTCCACCGCGTCATCCCCGGATTCATGATCCAGGGCGGCGATCCCACCGGAACGGGCATGGGCGGCCCCGGCTACACGATCCGCGGCGAGTTCACCCGGAACGGCTTTAAGAACGACCTGAAGCACACGGAAGGCGTGCTCTCCATGGCCAGAACGATGGCCCCGAATTCCGCCGGCAGCCAGTTCTTCATCATGCATAAGGATTCGCCGCATCTCGACGGCCAGTACGCTTCCTTCGGCAAGGTCACCGAGGGAATGGATGTGGTGGACCGCATCGCGAATGCCGAGCGCGACCACATGGATATGCCCTTCGAAGAGCAGCGCATCAAATCCGTGACGGTGGATACGCAGGGCAAAGACTATCCCGAACCCGAGACCAAAGCGCAGAGATAACAGCACCGGGACAGCTTTTGCCGAAAAAAAGGAAGTGCAGAAAACAAAATCTGCGCTTCCTTTTTTTATCATACTTTATGAAATGTGCTAAGCCGTCCGCACTTTCTTCCCCCGGTTCAGCCACTCGATCACGCCGATCACCAGGACGCCTCCGATACCGATGATGTCGGTCACCGTGCCCGGATACATAAGCGCCAGACCGGCCGCCGCCAGAATAATGCGGAACACCGGATTCATAGGACCGAACATATAGCCCTCAATCGCTGCCGCCACAGCAAACATACCGATAAAGCTTGTCACGGCGATCATCACAAAGCCGCCAATCGTCGTATCGATCAGGAGCATCTGCGGGTTGAGGCAGAAGATATACGGGATGAGGAACGCGGCAATCGCAAGCTTCGTCGCATTGAAAGCCGTCCTCATCGGATTGGACTTCGCGATCGCGCTTCCGGCGTAAGCGGCCAGGGCCACCGGCGGAGTGATGTCCGCGACGATGCCGAAATAGAACACGAACATGCTGGCGCACAGCGAGTTGAGACCCATACCTGTCGTCAGGATCGGGGCGCAAGTCGTCGCCATGATGATATAGGTCGCCGTTGTCGGAACGCCCATGCCGAGAATGATGCAGCAGAGCATCGTCAGGAACAGCGCGATCATCAGATTGCCGTGAGAGACGCCGACGATTGCGGAGATAAACACCTGCCCGAGACCGGTCATCGTCACGACACCAGCGATGATGCCGGCGATGCCGCAGGCCACCGCAATGGAGAGTGTGTTCTTCGCGCCGGTTTCAAGCGCCGTTAAGAATTTCCACGGAGTCAGTCTGTGTTCCTTGTCAAACATACTGACGACAATACACAGAAGCGTAGCGATGATAGCGGCGCGGCTCATCGTGTAGCCTGCAATAATCAGATACACCAGCGCCACAAGCGGGATAAGCAGGTAGATCTTCGGCAGCAGCTTCCTGGCCTTCGGAAGATCCTGTCTGGGAATGCCTTTGAGTCCCAGGCGCTTCGCGCGCAGATGCACCATAAGGAAGATGCCTAAGAAGTACAGCACGGCGGGAAGAACGGCGCGCACGACGATATCCGAATAGGGAACGCCGACCATCTCCGCCATGAGAAATGCCGCTGCGCCCATGATCGGCGGCATGATCTGTCCTCCGGTGGATGCGGCCGCTTCGACCGCGCCGGCAAACTCGCCCGGATATCCCGTCTTTTTCATCATCGGAATCGTGACCGACCCCGTCGTCACGGTATTGCCCACGCTGGACCCGGACACCATGCCGCACAGCGCGCTGGAGATGACCGCCACCTTCGCCGGACCGCCGGAAGCGGAGCCCGCGATGCAGTTCGCGCAGGAGATGAAGAAGTCCGCGATTCCCGTGGACTCCAGGAACGCGCCGAAGATGATAAACAGCACGATGTAGGTACTGCAGACTCCGACAGGGGTGCCTATGACACCCGTCGTCGTATAGAACAGGTTGTAAACGATCTTCCTCAGCGAGGAGTAGAGCGTGGGATCCCCGCGCCCGGTGGTCATGCAGTAATAGAACGCATAGATGATAAAGCAGCCTGCCACAATCAGGATCGGAATACCCGTCACCCTCCGGCAGCACTCCGCCAGAACAAGAATTCCGATCGTACCCAGAACCACTTCCAGCGTCGTGATCCGGGTTCCGTGGTCGATAATCGTCTTGCTGTTAAACGTAAAGTAGAAGAAGCAGAACGACCCGACCAGACCGATAATAATGTCATAGAAAGGAATCCTGTTCACCTTCTGCTTCAGGTTCTTCGTCGCGGGGAACAGGAGAAAGACGAACAGGATCACGATGCCCAGAAAGAGCGAGCGGCGAATGCGCTCATCCCACACGACAAACAGGTTCATATAGATCATGAAGATGGAAAATGCCGCCAGCGCCACCTTGATGACGATGGCAGGAGCTCCTTCCCACGGCCGCGTATTGGACTCGCGGTCATACTTCTTCATAATCTCGTCGACATCCGCCTGGGTGCCGACGTCTGCGTCCGTCTGCACGGATCCGTTCTTCAGCTCCTCTTCCGCGCCATTTAGTTTGTTGTCCATGATGTTCCTCCACAAGTAATACTTTCACGCGGCCCGATCATGCGGAAATCCCCATCAGGTGACGTACTGAAACCTCACAAGAGCATTTCTTCCGCACAGATCCCTTAGTGAGATCTCTTCGCCGCCATTTATCCGGAGCGTGTGATCCGACACCGTCCCGACGATATAGAGGAGATCCGGTATCTCCTTATCGAAGCCGCTGACGATCATGCTCCCGTCCTCTCCGTACTCCAGCGTCTGGCCCTCCTCGATCTCCGTCTGGACGCCCGCGCCGAAGCCGTAGTAAATAGTCTTCTCCACAAAGATGCTTCCGTCCCTGACCTCATAGAAATCCGTCAGCGGACTCTTGTTGACCGAATGAATAAATCCCACACTGAACGTGTCCCCGTCCCTCATCGGGTAGCGGGCATACTCCGCGCCGGTCCTTCCGTCCGAAAGAACGAGCTCGCCCTCAGGCCTTATGTCGTTCACGACGATGCCTCCATACGCGGGGTTAATAAAAATGGCGGCAGCTACCGCCAGGATGAAAACACTAATAGCTGCCGCCTTCCATATCTTATTATGCTTAAAAGAGTCAGCCGACCTCAATGCCCTGTTCAGCATAGTACTTCGCAGCACCCGGATGGAACGGAACATCGATACCCTTCACTGCATCTTCAAGATTCAGGAGGCTGAACTTGTCATGTCCTGCCGCCAGTTCATCCTTGTTCTCGAACATAGCCTTCGTGAGCTCGTAAACCGCATCCTCGGAGATGTCTGTCGCAACGATCAGAGTCGCGCGGACGGAAACGGTCGTCGCATCCTCGGAAACGCCCTGATAGGTGTCAGCCGGGATCACGGTCTTAGTATAGAAGGAATACTTGTCCTGGAGCTTCTCGATGTGCTCCTCGTCGAGCTGGACGACATTGACGTCCTTCACGGTCGCAAGGTCCACAACAGCTGTGGTCGGAGCGCCTGCCACGACGAACGCCGCATCGATCTTGCCGTCTTTCAGGCTCTCTGCGGAATCGCCGAAGGAAGCATTCACGACTGTGATGTCGTCGAAGCTGAGGTCATAGGCCTCGAGGATCTGCTTCGCGTTGAACTCCACACCGGAGCCCGCGTCGCCGACGGATACGCTCTTGCCCGCGAGATCCGCTACGGTCTGGATGCTGCTGTCGCATGTGATGATCTGAACCGTCTCGTCATAAAGACCCGCGATCGCTGCGAAGGACTCATAAGCGCCCTCGGACTCGAAGAGGTCCGTGCCTGTATAAGCGTAATACATGACGTCGTTCTGAACGGTTGCCAGATCTGCGTCGCCGTCGTCAATCATCTGGATGTTTGCCTTGGAAGCGCCGGTCGATGTGACGGTAAGCTCACATTCCTCAAGCTTGTCGTTGAGAACGGTAGCCATAACGCCGCCGATGGCGTAATACGTGCCGGTTGTTCCGCCGGTGCCGAGCACCAGGTTGTCCTTGGCCAGGGCCGGAACAGCCGTGGCAGCAATCATAGAGACTGAGACCGCAGTGGTAAGCAATGCAGCAATCGCCTTTTTCATAAGTGTACCCTCCTGTTTCATATGATTGAAAAACTTTACACAAACACCATTACACCATAAAACAAATAAAATTTCAATGCTTTATTGTGTCAAAGTATTCGGTGGTCCCGGCCTCCCGGATCCCGGCCGCTCCCTCCGTCGTCTCGGTCACGAGCTTTTTGATCCCGTCACTTCTTTGAAGGGGGACGATCGCGGTCAGCAGCACGCTGTCCGAGAATTCCGTGTTCTCTATGGTGATGCCTTCCCTGGCGAACAGATACTGGAGCTTGCCGTAGGCCGGATAGCTGCAGCGGATTTCAAGCCGCATCCCCTGATGCACCTCCAGGATTCCGGCCTTTTCCGCAGCTTCGCGGCCGGCAGCGCTGTAAGCGCGCACGAGGCCCCCCGTTCCGAGAAGAGTCCCGCCGAAATAGCGTGTGACCACGATCAGGACCTTGTGAAGCTCCCTTCCCGTCAGGATCTCCAGGATCGGCTTTCCCGCAGTCCCCGACGGCTCCCCGTCGTCACTGGACCGCACGACCTCCTCCGGTGTGCCGGGCTCGCCGGCCACATAGGCAAAGCAGTGGTGTCTCGCGTCATAGTGCTTTTTTCTCACGCGGGCGATATACTCCTCCGCCTCCTGGGGAGTTTCCACATGCACCGCCTCCCCGAGAAAGCGGGATTTCTTTTCCACGACTTCCGAGAATCCGTCCCCGGCAAACGTTCTGTATTCCGCCGCCATTTCACATTTCCTCACTCAAAAAACTCATCCTCGTCGTCCAGCCAGATGATCTCGTCATAATAGCCGTCATCCTCTGTCCACCCGTCGTCTCCGTAGTTCCCCTCGTCCCAGGTCTCGATCGGGAAGAGATCGCCCTCATCCGCGGCGTCCGTCACATAATCCGCGAAATCGTCCTCCGGGATCTCCTCATAATGGTTCTCCTCGATGATCTCCTCCGTGAAGGTCTGCCAGTCGCTCTCATTGAAGGTCTCTGCCTTGCCGCTGCCGCAGATCCGGCATACAGATGCAGGCGTAAAAGCCGCACTCACATAATCTTCCGCGATGTGCTCGCAGGACGTGGATACCTGGAGATTGGAGAGGGCGCAGGTCCGCATGATCTGCACGGTATCCGGCTTGACAAATGACGCCGCCGGCTGTTCCCGGGAGATCCGCTCCGCCACCTTCTTCCACAGAGTCTTGTGATAGCTCCGGTATACGCCTTCGTCCGGAAGCTTCTCGTTGTTGTCAAATCCGGCCCAGACGCCGATCGTGTAGTAAGGGGTGTATCCCACGAACCAGACGTCGTTGTACTTCGAGGTCGTGCCGGTCTTTCCCGCGACGGGCATGCCGCACTCGAGCTGCACATCCGTGGCCGTTCCCTCCTTCACGACATCCTCCATCGCGTCCGTGAGAATCCAGGCGGTATCCGCGCTCACCGCGCGCCTCGTCTCCGGCGTGTTGTCGAGGACGATATTGCCGCTCTGGTCCAGAATCTTCGTGTAGAAGATCGGTTTCGTGTAAATGCCTCCGTTCGCGATCGCCGCATAGCCCGCCGTCAGTTCGAGATTGCTGACTCCCTTGGAAATGCCTCCGAGGGCGAGCGGCTGCACGACATCCTTAGCGGGATCAAGGCTCGTGATCCCGAACTTGAGAAGCTGCTGATAGCCCCTGGCCGGCGTGATCTGGGTCAGGGTCTTCACAGCCGCCACGTTGACGGAATGGATGATGGCCTCCCTAAGGGAAATCCAGCCCCGGTACTCTTCGTCTGCATTGTGGACATCCGCACCGGTCTCATACTGAAACGGCGCATCCTCCACTTCCGAGCCGATCGTCTTCGCGCCGCTGTCGATCGCAGCCGAATAGGTAGATAGAATTTTAAAGGTCGATCCCGGCTGCCTGTAGGAATTCGTCGCGCGGTTCAGCGTGAGGGACGCGTTCTTTTTTCCCCGCCCTCCTACGATCGCCTTGACATAACCGGTCCTCTGGTCCATGACGACCATCGAGGACTGCGGCTCCGGAATGCATTCGAGTCTCTCCTCTAAGATCTCGTCGCCCGGGATGAGGACATGGCTCTTAAAACCGTCGACGAAGCTTACCGCCCCGGCCTCGGAATCGAACAGGAGGCTTGACGCAGAGGCATTTTCTTCCAAATGGGTCTCTTTGTAATACTTTTCCAGAGCGGTCTTGTTGTAGCTTCGGCTCTCCCCGTCACTTCCTCGGACGGTGAGCTGGTAGTCCAGGTCATACTGGATCCGCTCAGGGAAATTCTCCGGATTCAGATACTCCTCGTCGCAGATGGCCTGAATCGCCATGTCCTGGGTCGTATAGATGCGCAGGCCCCCCGAATAGAGAAGCTGATAGGCCTGTACCGAGGTATATCCTTTCTGGGAAATGAGGTCCCTGACAACCTGCAGCGTGAGCTCATCGACAAAATAGGAATATACGGTATTCCGTGCCTCCTGCACGCTCTGTGCCTCGGCGATCCGGTCATAAACCGGATCCGCAAGCGCCGCCGCCTTTTCTTCGGCGGTGATATAGCCGAGCTCTTCCATCTTGTCCAGCACGCGGCCCCGGCGGGCGGCATTTTCCTCAGGATGACGGATCGGATTGAAGCGCGCCGGATTCTGGGTGATCCCGGCGATGACCGCGCACTCCGAGAGGTTCAGGTCCCACACGTCCTTGTTGAAATACTTCCTCGCCGCGGCTTCTACCCCGTAGGTTCCCGCTCCGAGATTGATGGTGTTGAGGTAATTCTCGAGGATCAGGTCCTTATTGCCGATCCGTTTCTCCAGCTCCAGGGCGAGATACTGCTCCTGCACCTTGCGCTCGAGAGAGTCGAGCAGAGTCTTCTCCTTCGTCCATCCCGTGAACACATTGTTCTTAAGAAGCTGCTGCGTGATCGTACTGGCTCCCTGCGTAAAACGGAATCCGTGAGAGGCCGCGGTGATAAGGGCTCTTAAGAGACCCTTCGGATCAACGCCCTTATGGAGGTAAAATCTCTCATCCTCTATGGCGATGACCGCGTGCTGCAGATCGGAAGGAACGGAAGTGAGTGAGACCGCCGTCCGGTTGCCCTCCGGGCTCGTCAGCTTCTGAAGCTCTCTTCCGTCGGCGTCATAGATAAATGTCGCGAAGCCGCTCGGTGAGATGTTGATGGAGTCGATGGGCGGAGCCTTGGCAACGATCGTCTTATAAGCGCCAAGAAGGAAACATATGCCGAAGATGACCGCTGCCGCGAAGACAAACAAAAAGACGCGGACGATCGTCACGCCCACGCGCTTTTTGATCCTGCGCGAGGAGGATTCGAGCTCCTCCTCGCGCCTCATAATCTCATAAAGCGAATAATTCATTTAAAGCTTTTTTAGGCGGAAAACGCCTCAGTCGAGAGCCAGCCTCGCGGAGCCGTAGATTCCGGCGTCATTGCCGAGCTGTGCGAGCACGATCGGCGTCTGCTTGATGGCCGGGAACGCGACAGCCCGGAAGTAGCGGCTCACGATATCCACGAGGACATCGCCCGCCTTGGAGACTCCGCCTCCCAGAACGATGACTTCCGGGTCCACCACTACGCTGAAGGAAGCGAGAGTCGTGCCCAGATACTTGGCAAAGCGGTTCACGACGCGTTCTGCCAGGGCATCGCCCTTCTTGTATGCGTCGAAAACGGTCTTGGCCGTCACGCCTTCGATCTCGAGAATGGTCTTCTCCTTCGGATCCTTCTTCGCGTATTCTTCTCTTGCGAGCCGCGCGATACCCGTAGCCGAAGCGACCTGCTCGAGGCAGCCGAAGTTTCCGCAGCCGCAGGGATCATGGATGTCGTCCTCCACGTGGGCATGGCCGATCTCGCCGCCTGCGCCGTGGGATCCCTCAACGATATGACCGTCGATGATGATGCCGCCTCCGACACCGGTTCCGAGCGTCACCACGATGACACTCTGCTTTCCTTCCGCGCCGCCCTTCCACATCTCGCCGAGCGCGGCGACGTTTGCGTCATTTCCGGCTCTCACGGGAAGTCCGGTAAGTCCCCCGAGGGTCTCGCCGATATCCATCTCACCCCAGCCGAGGTTGACTGCAAACGGAAGCTTGTTGTGCCGCACGGGCCCGGGAACGCCGACGCCTATGCCGGCAACCTCTTCTTTGGAGATTCCTTTTTCCTTCAGCTTCTTCTCGATCGTCTCAGCGACATCCGGAAGAATCTGCTCGCCGCCGTTCTTCTTGTGAGTGGGAATCTCCCACTTCTCGACGAGCGTTCCGTTTGTCTCGAAGAGACCGCACTTTACAGTCGTCCCGCCGATATCGATCCCGAAACAATACTTTGCCATAGTCTATCCCTCCCTGTGTATTGACATATTCTCCTGAATACGGCGGTAAAGTTCCTGCGCCGCATTATAACCCATCTTCTTCTGCCGGTGATTGACCGCGGCCGTCTCGACGATGACCGCCAGATTTCTCCCCGGCCGGATCGGCAGTGAATGGCACACCACCTTGTTGCCGAGGAACTCCGTATATTCCTCATCCATCCCAAGCCTGTCGTACTCGTGCTCGCGGCTCCAGTCCTCGAGCTTGATCACGAGGTCGATGGACTGGGTGTCCTTCACGTGCTCGACGCCGTAGAGCGTCTTGACATCGATAATCCCGATGCCGCGAAGCTCGATAAAATGCCGCGTGAGATCCGGCGCGGACCCGACCAGCGTCACATCCGAGACCTTCCGCAGGATCACCACGTCATCGCTCACGAGACGGTGGCCTCTTCTGACGAGCTCGAGAGCCGCTTCGCTCTTTCCTATGCCGCTCTCTCCCATGATCAGGACACCCTCGCCGTATACGTCGACCAGCACGCCGTGCACCGAGATGCTCGGCGCCAGCTCCACGGCCAGCCAGCGGATGATCTCCGCCATAAAGCCGCTGGTCGTGCGCTCGGTCACAAGCGTGGGGACTCCGTACTTCCTGGATATATTCAGCATGTCCTCCGACGGCTCCGTGAGCGTCGTGAAAATGACGCAGGGGATGCCGCTGGACACGAATCTCTCATAGATGCGGGTTCTCTCCTCGTCGGGGAGCTGCATAATATAGGAGTACTCCACGTACCCGATGATCTGTACGCGCTCCTTGACGAAATGGTCGTAATATCCGGTCAGCTGAAGAGCCGGACGGTTGATGTCCGGTGAAGTCAGTTCGATCTGCTTCATGTCAATCTCCGGTGTGAGGTTCTGCAGCGCAAGCGAATCCGCCAGCTTCTGCAGCGAGACGACTGTCTTCATACTTCCCGCTCCTTTTTTTCCCTCAAAGTTATATCCTTATTCTATCATGCTGATACGGACATGGCTAGTCAAAGGTAAATCCATTGTGACGGCGTGGATGCTATTCACGGCGTTCATTCCCATGGAAGTATGCGTAGACCTTCTCAGCAGCCGGGCGGTTCATGGAGGGAGCCTTCGCGAGCTCTTCGAGAGAGGCGTCCCGGATCGCCTCGAGAGATCCGAAGGAGCGCATGAGCGCCTTTCTCCTCGCCGCACCGATTCCCGGGATCTCGTCGAGAAGCGAGCGCACCTGTCCCTTGCTCCTTAACAGTCTGTGATACTCGATGGCGAAGCGGTGCGCCTCGTCCTGGATGCGGGTGATCAGCTTGAAGCCTTCCGAGGAGGTGTCGATCGGCACTTCCTTCTCCCGGTACCAGATCCCTCTCGTCCGGTGGAAATCGTCCTTTACCATCCCTGCCACAGGAATGTCGAGTCCCATATTCGCGAGCACTCTCTCCGCCACATGGACCTGTCCCCTGCCTCCGTCCATCAGGATCAGGTCCGGCAGGACCGCAAATCCCTGCGATCCCTCCTCCGCCCTGCGAAAGCGCCTCGTCAGCACCTCTTCCATGGAGGCGTAGTCATTCGGTCCTTCCACCGAACGGATCTTAAATTTGCGGTAATCCGAGCGCTTCGGACGGCCGCCGTCGTATACGATCATGGAGCCCACGGACTCAAAGCCGCTGATATTGGAAATGTCATAGGCCTCCATGCGGGAGGCACTTGTAAGGCCGAGCAGGGCTTCGATCTCCCGCACGGCTCCCCTCGTCTTCATTTCCTCGCGCCTCATGCGCTCGCGGTCTTTCATGAGGGTATTGCGGGCGTTCTCGTGCGCCATCTCGACCAGCTTTTCTTTCATGCCGCGCTGGGGCACGCGCAGAAGCACCCTGCTTCCCCGCTTCTCCTTCAGCCACTCCTCCAGGAGCTCCCGGTCCTCGGCCTCCGTCTCGAGCATGAGCTCCTTCGGAATAAACGGAGTTCCCGCGTAGTACTGCTTGATGAAGCTGGAGAGAATCTGCGCCGTGTCCGACTCATCCTCAACGGTCAGGAAGAAATGTTCCCTGCCGATCAGCTTGCCGCCCCTCACGAAGAAGACCTGCACGACCGCTTCCTGGGCGCGGGACTCTTCTCCGCCTTTTTCATTTCCGCTCTCATTCTCTTCAGAGCTCACTGCGACGGCGATGATATCCCTGTCGTCCCCGTCTGAGGACGTGAT
>CACZQS010000071.1 GCA_902783325.1 uncultured Lachnospiraceae bacterium | reverse complement strand
TGGGGACTGTCCCCACTGTCATATTTGTTTACATAACTTTTCTTCCAGCCATTCTCTTGATCCCCTCCGCAAAGGAAATCCGCGGCACCCAGCCGGTATCCTCCGTGGTTTTTGAGATATCGGCCGTGAGATTCATGACCTGCCGCTCGCCGTAAGGAATCTCGCCGAACCCGATCTCCGCATCCGGCGCAAGCACCTCTCTTAATTCCAGCACATATTCCTTAAGCGTCCTCTCCTGCCCGGAAGCGATGAGATAGGTCTCGCCGTCCTTTCCGCGCTCTCCGACGGCCGCGAGCGCTTCGGCCGCGTCCTCGCTGTACACGTAATCCCAGATCTGTCCGCCCGCTGTCATCGCCGGCCGCTCACCGTGAAGAAGAGAGTTCACCAGATAGGTGATCAGCGTCTTCTCTCCGTCATTCGGGCCGTACACGGACAGAATCCGCGTCCAGACATGCCTCATTCCCAGCATGTGCGCATACTCCCGGGTCATCTGCCCGGCGCAGAGCTTCGCAATCCCGTAGGCATTCTCGGGGTGCGTGGGGGTGTCAGGACTAAGCCGGGCATCACTCCGCCCGTACTCCGCCTGCGACCCGGCCCCGACGAAACAGCTGCAGCCGAGTCTCTTCGCCAGGGCCGCTGCATCCAGGGCATACTCCACATTCTTATTGTGAATATACGGATCAAACCGGTCCTTCCCTTTCGTGCCGCCCCAGCTGAGGTGATAGAACACGTCGTAGGTCACTCCGGTGTCATTTTCCATATCCCGCATATGATGAAGGGAGCATTCCCTCATGATAATCGGCGGTGCGCCCTCCTTCATAAGCTCCTCGGAAATGGCGCGGATCCGCGCATTATTCGGAGATCCCTCCCTGACGAGAAGAAGCAGCTCTGTACCGGCCCGGCTCAAAGCCCTGACCAGCGCGCTTCCCACAACTCCCGTCGGTCCTGTGATCACAGCCCGTTTCATAGTGTTTCTTCCTCCTTTTTTCCCGCAAATACAATTCCAAGCAGCATGACTGCCGCGATCCGAAGGGCATTGGCAATCAGCAGCCCTTTGGCAAATGCCAGGATACCGCCCTCCCTGAATACGACGGCCGTCAGGAACACCGTCAGAATAAGATGGCCTCCCTGCAGAAGCAGCTGCCACTTCGCGCCCGTAAATGTCAGCACCACGATAAACAGATACGCCGAGAGCATGGCGAGGATCTGGATCAGGTTCACGATCGTGATCATGGGCTTCACGGCATCATAAAGCGCCGGATAAAACAGGCGCACAAAGAGCGGCGTCCCGATCTGACAAAGAAGGAAGAAGAACACGGAGGCTCCGGCTCCGGCCGCCGCAAAGCGAAGGAATCGCTTCCTGTCAAGGCGGACAT
Source organism: uncultured Lachnospiraceae bacterium (assembly GCA_902783325.1). Taxonomy (GTDB): domain Bacteria; phylum Bacillota; class Clostridia; order Lachnospirales; family Lachnospiraceae; genus Chordicoccus. The sequence continues at coordinate 16,823 of CACZQS010000071.1, read as the reverse complement.
TTTCCTTCGTCAGATAGGAGATCAGGATCGTATTGATGGGCGCGATGAAAAGTACCAGCGTCTTGCCGATTAAGGAAGCGACATAAAACTCCGTCACCTCCGTTCCCCCGTAAGCCGCCTTCAAAAAGATCCGGTCATAATTCAGCGCGACATTGGTGATCAGATAGGACAGGACCAGGGTCGTCCCCTTTGTGGAGACCTCTTTGAAATACGCCGACCGGTTCAGGAACGGCTTGAAGATGCTGCCGCATTTCCAAACAAAGAGAAGTGCAGCCGCCTCACCGGCGATAAAGATCACATACCAGTTCCCGGTGAGGAGATAGATCCCGTATCCTGCCGCATATCCCGCTCCGCAGAGCAGGTAGTACACAAAATAGCTCCGGTAATCCAGCGACAGCCTGTATTCGACGTCCCCGTAATAGCGGAAGTTCGTGAGCAGGATCAGAATCCCCGTGAGCAGAAATCCGGCAGCTCCGTTCTGCGAGGAAGCTGTCATGATAAGAGACACAACTATTCCCGCCGAGGAAAGAAGCAGGATCAGGATATTGTAATCGCCGTTCTGAACCGGATAGTCCCGCCTTAAGACCAGCCGGCTGTTGTTCAGCGCCTGCCCGATCGAAGGTCCCAGAATATTCACCAGGGCCATGATAAACAGCACCGTACCGTTCGCCTCGGCTCCCAGATGCGCGGCCAGGCGGGGGTACACAAGAAGCTGAAGCACGCCGTTTAATACCAGCGCGCCTCCGATCGTGTACAGTGTATTTGAAAAAATGGTTTTCGTCTTTGAGCGTTCCATCATCAGCTACCGATGTATTCCGGACAGAGATTCTCGATATACTTCCGCTTTCCGGAAGCAAGAACGGGGATCTCATCCACATATGTGACACTGATCTTCGCGTCCTCTCCGAACGAGGGGCGAATCCTCCGCAGCATCTCCTCCGCGTCCATCTTCTCAGGATCGCCGTTCAGCATGAGTTCGTATTCCTTCAGCCCCTTCTGCACGAAGCGGTACTGCCGGACTCCTTCCACGTTCCAGAGATTGTTGGTGATCACATACGGCGTTACGGCCCGTCCCTGCGTGTCATAGAGCAGGTCGCTTCTCCGCCCGTACAGCTCCGTGAGATACAGCCGGTACCGCCCGTCCTTATACTCTCTTCTTGCTACGGCCGTGTCGCCGTTGTCATAGCGGAGAATCGGGAAGGCCCGGTTCGTGAGATCCGTTATGACGACTCTTCCAAGCTCCCCGTCCGGGGCCGGCTCGTCGGCATCCATCTTCAGGATCTCGTAGTGATAGCTCTCCGAATTGATATAATACGACTCGTCATCGTCCTTCGTCTGGATGCCCATGACGCCGTTCTCTTCATTGGAATACCAGGATCTCACCGGACAGGAGAACTGCTCCATCAGCTGGTTTCTCACCGGTACGGGCATCGTCTCGGAGATCGGCAGGATGGAATGGACGCAGTAATTGCCCATGTACAGGTCCTTCCGGGCTATGTATTTACTGATCTCACCCAGCGCGGAGGAGTACCCGATGAGGCACTTGACCTCCTCGCCGCGGATCGACGCGAGCATCTTTTCGATTGCCTCGTCCGACAGCGAAGAGCTGTCCATCATGATGCTGTTCTCCATCAGGAGCTGCAGCGAGCTCTTCCTCACATTGTTGACCCAGACGCGGATAAATGCCATCTTTTCCCCGATGCGGTAATTTCCCAGCGTGCTGATAAAGATGCTGTCAGCAGTATTGCTCTGAATCTTTCCCGGGTCCTGGATCATGGAGAGCGGCGTCCCCGTGGAGCCGCTGGTCGTCATCACCCGGCAGCCCTTATCGTCCCGGTAAAGGCTCGAGCGGAAATCGTCATAGTTCCGGCGGAACGTATCCTTGTTCACCACCGGCAGATCCTTAAGCACCGCATCCTCGGAAAACCCGCTGTAAAAGCCGGTCGTGCGGACAGCGTGGGAGATCAGGCTCCTCACCCTCTTCTCCGTCTCCTCGAGGCTCGTGCCGTGACGGTACGCATAAAGATCCTGCTCGTACCGCGCCCTGACCTTTCCTCCGCGGAGCGCGTCAAGCGCGAAGTATCCTTTCCACCGGGCGGTTTCCTGGAAATTGGTTTTCTGTTTCTTCATAATCTCTCACCTCATTTAGCACAAAGCACAGCACAACACCTGAAAAGGTTTTATTTCCCCTTCCCCGCTGCTTCGCGCAGAAGCTCCGCCATATAGGCGAGCTTCTCCTGCGTCATTCCCGGATAAACCCCGATCCAGAACGAATCCGTCATAATGCGGTCCGTCACCTTGAGCTCTGACGCGATGCGGTACCTGTCCTTCAGCGCCGGGTCATCCGTCATGCAGGGGTGCTTTGTGAGATTCCCCGCAAACAGCATTCTCGTCTGCACGCCGTGACTTTCCAGATGATTCACAACCTCACTTCGCTTTGTTCCCTCCCTGACCGTGATCAGGAAACCGAACCAGCACGGATCCGAATTCTCTTCCGGAACCGGAAGAATATAAGAGTCCTCCGTTCCCCGGAGTGCTTCCTTGAGATATTGGAAGTTCTCCCTTCTCGCCTTCGCGAACTGCGGCAGCTTTTTGAGCTGTGCGCATCCGACCGCCGCCTGCATGTCCGTTGCTTTCAAATTATAGCCGAAATGGCTGTACACATACTTGTGGTCATATCCGAAGGGCAGATCGCCGTCCTGCCTCGAAAAACGGCGGCCGCAATAGTTGTCATGACCGGGAGGGCATATGCAGTCCCTTCCCCAGTCGCGCATGGAGCGCACGATGCGGGCAAGGAGCGGATCATTGGTATAGACCGCGCCTCCCTCTCCCATCGTCATGTGATGGGCCGGGTAGAAGCTTGAGGTCCCGATATCCCCGAAAGTGCCGGTATAGGCGGTCTTCCCGTCCAGCGTGTAAAGGCTTCCGAGTGCGTCGCAGTTGTCCTCGACCAGCCACAGGCCGTGGGCATCACAGAAAGCTTTCACAGCCTTGATGTTAAAGGGATTGCCCAGTGTATGCGCGAGCATCACGGCCTTTGTGCGCGGAGACAGCGCTCCCTCAAGAAGTGCCGGATCGATGTCCGCCGAAGGCAGCGTCACGTCCACGAAGACCGGATGGACTCCGCACTGGATGATCGGGGATACCGTCGTCGGAAATCCTGCCGCGACCGTGATGACTTCATCTCCCTCCATAATCCTTCTCTCTTTAAGGAGATGCGAAGTGAGTGCCGCGAAAGCAAGGAGATTGGCGCTGGATCCGGAATTCACCAGAGCGACGTGGCGGACTCCCAGAAACTCTCCGAACTCCTTCTCAAACCGCTCCGTGTAGCGGCCGGCCGTGAGCCAGAAATCCAATGTCGAATCCACGAGATTCACCATCTCCTCATGGTCATAGACGCGGGAGGCATAGGAGATCCTCTCTCCCCTTTTATACGTAGTGTTCTGATTATGAAAGCGGTCCGCGTATTCGCGGACGGATTCAAGAATCATCTCTCTCGCTTCCTGTTCGGTCATGTTCTCAAACATGGAAATACTCCTTTATCTGACGGATTGTGCATTCGGACGCCTCTTCTTTATCAGGCACCGACTTATGCCACTCTACTGTTTTCTTCACGGCGGTGCGGATATCCCAGCGCGGCGCATATCCCAGCTTCTCAGAGATCTTCGTGCTGTCCAGCATCAGCAATGACGCCTCATGGGGACCCCCGTCCGGGCGGTCAAGCCGGGAAGCGCCCTCTCCCCACGCTTCAACAAACATGTCCGTGATCGCACCGGCCGTTACGGCATCTGCCGCGTCCGGTCCCACATTATACGCCCCGGCAAGGGAAGGATCCTCCCACTGCTTTTCCGCGATCAGGAGATAGGCGGCCAGAGGTTCAAGCACATGCTGGAACGGGCGCACATGGGAGGGATTCCTCACGATGATCGGCTCCCCTTTTGAGGCTGCCCTCACGCAGTCCGGAACAATCCTGTCTTTTGCGAAGTCGCCGCCGCCGATGACATTTCCGGCCCTGGCCGTCGACACCGCCGTATTCTTTGCCGCAAAGAAGGAATTCCTGTAGCTGTGCGTCACCAGCTCGGAACAGGACTTGCTGTTGGAATAGGGATCGAAGCCGTCCAGAGCATCTTCTTCCGTATATCCTCTTCTCACCTCGCGGTTGAGGTAAACCTTGTCTGTCGTGACGTTGAGGATCGAGCGGGCACACTCTTCCCTCCGGAGGGCTTCCAGGAGATTCACCGTGCCCATGACATTGGTCTCGTAGGTCAGGAGCGGCTCCCGGTACGACTCCCTGACCAGCGGCTGTGCCGCCAGATGGAACACGATCTCCGGCCTCACTTCACGAATGAGGCTGTGAAGATGTCCGAAATCCGTGACATCTCCCGTCTCCGAGCGCATCTTATCCTCTATTTTCAGAAGGCTGAAGAGGGACGGATCCGTGGGCGGGTCAAGCGAATAGCCCGTCACATCCGCTCCGGCCAGAATCAGGATCTGGGAAAGCCAGGACCCCTTGAAGCCTGTGTGGCCGGTCAGGAAAACCCTCTTTCCCCTGTAAAAATCCAATATGCTCATTTCTTTAGTCCTCCCAGACCTTCCATGGGGCGCGGCCGCTCTGCCAGAGCGCTTCCAGCTTTTCCTTTTCCCTTAAGGTGTCCATACACTGCCAGAAGCCGTCGTGCATGAATGCGTTCATCAGGCCGTCAGCGGCACATCGCTCGATCGGTCCGCGTTCCAGAACCGTCGAGTCGTCCTCGAGGTAATTGAGAAAACCTTTCTCCATCACCATAAATCCGGCGTTGACCCATCCCCTGTCCTCCTTGCTCTTTTCGCGGAAGGACTGAACCTTGAAGTCATCTGAGATATCCAGGTTTCCGTATCTGCTTGATGGATGCACGCAGGTCATCGTAAGCAGTCCGCCCTGCTTTTGGTGGAAGCGGAGCAGCTCGTCAATCCGGATGTCGGCGACACCGTCTCCGTAAGTCATGAAAAATGGCTCATCATCCAGATAAGGGGCGATTCTCCTGATACGTCCGCCGGTCATGGTATCGACTCCGGTATCAATGACCGACACGCGCCACAGCTCCGTGTTGTCCTGGTGGACGATCATATTATTCCGGCCCTTCGTGAAGTCAAAAGTGACATCGCTGTTGTAGAGGAAATAGTTCGCAAAATATTCTTTGATCACATGCTGCTTGTAACCGCAGCAGATGATGAATTCATCCACTCCGTATGCGGCATAAAGCTTCATAATATGCCACAGGATCGGTTTTCCCCCGATCTCAACCATAGGTTTTGGGCGAAGAACACTCTCTTCAGAGATCCGGGTGCCGTAGCCTCCCGCGAGAATGACTGCTTTCATCACTTAACTCCTTACTTATCCTTATCACTGCGCGGTTTATTCCTGAGCCTCCTGCGGTTTCTCTCTCTCCTTAAGTGCACGTTCACGACTACCAGGAGAATGATCAGCACCAGCATCGCCGCACCGGCGATCAGGAAGATATTGACAAAATCGGACGACGGACGGGAGACTTCCGCGCTTTCTGCTTCCCCGTTCTTCACAGAGCCCGCCGCATTCGCGGAAAATGACTCTTTGGCGGCTTCAGGAGGAGCGGCTTTCCCTTCGCTCTGTGCAGCAGCTTCCGCGGGGGACTCCTCCCGCACCGGCTCGCTGGTCACCGGGATCGTCTCTGTCAGCACGCTTCCCACATCTCTGCCGTGCCAGGTGCAGCGTGTACTTGTCAGCACTGCGCCGCTTTCCGTGGTTTCCTCATTGGAGACGGTCTCACACTCGTCAAAAGATCCGCCTTCCGGAAGCGTCACAAGCCCTCCCTCAAGGATCGTCCCGCTCAGATTCGGGATGGAGGAATTCTCAAACAGATCCAGTCCGTAATCACAGAGCTTTCTGGTATCGGCCAGGCAGTTGTCCATGCCCAGACAGTGCAGCGCGATGACGATGACCGTCCTTCCGTCCCGCTCGACATAGGTCGCCAGGCAGCTTCCCGCCAGATCCGTATAGCCGGTCTTCCCGCCGATGATGCCGTCGTAGGCATACTCCTCGGTCACGAGGAACTTGTGGTGGTTCTGAAACGTCCGGGCCTCGTTCATATTCGTGGCAGGAATCGTGTATTCCTTCGTGTGGACGATCTCCCGGAAAAGAGGGTTCTTAAGCGCCTCCTGAGAGATCAGTGCCAGATCGTGGGCGCACGAGTAGTGATCCTCGTGCGGCATGCCGCAGGCGTTTGCAAAATGCGTGTGCTTACACCCGATCTCTGCCGCCCTGGCATTCATCATGTCGAGAAAATGCTCCAGGGATCCGCCTCCTACAAAGACCGCGATCTCCGTCGCGATGTCATTTGCCGATTTCAGCATCATGCCGTAAAGCATGTCCCGGAGGGTAAAGACTTCCCCGACCTGCGTGTACAGATTGGAACTGCCGCTGACCGCATAGGCGACACCGGTCTCCGTCATCGTGACGGGTGCATCCAGATCGCCGTTCTCGATTGCCACGAGGCAGGTCATGATCTTTGTCAGGGAGGCCGGAGGCGTCTCCACGTTCATGCTCTTCTCGCCAAGTAAAGCTCCGGTGTCCTGATCCATGACGCAGAAATAATCCGAAGCCGTGTCCGTAAGCTGAGGCCAGCCTTCCGTCCCGTTGGACTGGATGACAGATGCCGGCGCGTAGGCAGGGGCAGAGGACGCAGTCGTCTCTTCCCCGAACACACTGCTTACGGGAACTGCAAAAGCCAGCCCTAAGGCTATGAGAGCGGCAGCCTTTCGAAAAAGACTTTTATTCCTCATCCCCCAGTCCCTCATCGATGGCGCGGCACAACCCTTCAATTGCCTCCTGCTCATCTTCTCCGTTGCACACAATCTCAATCTCGTCGCCCTTCTTGACGCAGGCACCGAGTACGGACAGGACACTTTTGGCGTTGGCCGTTGTGTTGCCGAACGTAAATGTCACTGTCGCCTTGTACTTCAGAGCCTCCTCACAGAATCTTGCGGCGGGCTTCAGGTGAAGCCCTGCATCATTTTTGATGACTGCTGTTTTTGTTACCATGTCCGATACTCCCCTTCTTTGTTTTTTATTCCCCTTTTATTTTTCAACCGCTTCCGTCTCCTCGTTCTGGGACAGAACCGTATTCTCCGTCACCGTAATATCGACGAGAACGTCTTCCGCCAGCGCGAAATTGTCCGGAAGCGTAACGTGCACAGGTACTGTCGAAGTCCCTAAGGGGACATCCTTCAGGTCAACCGAGGCGCTGATCATATCCGCCGTCAGTCCCTCCAGATCCTGGTCGGAGCCCTTCACGCGGATGTCCACAACGGAATTCTCGATGACTGCATTTCTGCCTTCCATGATGTTCTGCTTCTCGATATGCTTCGTATCGAGCTCAAGGGACTTTGTATTATACTGCAGAATCTTTACCGTCACCACTACCGTGTCGCTGAATCCGCTGGCCAGGCGTATGCCTGCAGGCAGGTAATCCGGGAGATTCACCCTGATCTCCACGTCCTCGGAAGCGCCGGTGATATCGACGGCCCTGGTCTCTTTCGCGATCAGGATGCGGTTGCCGTCGGCCTTAAACTCGGCAAGCGCTTCATCCGAGCCGGCGATGGAAATCGTCTGCGGCGTCACGGAGACTTCCCCGACCTGATAGCCGGCCTTGGGTTCTCCGTAAGGTTCCGCGATAATCGGGATCTCCGAGATGACCTTATACAGCTCCACATAGACCCGGACCGCATCCTCGCTCACGCTGAAGGTGAGGTAATTCATGCGCGATTCCGTCAGCTCGTCGCCATTTTTATCATAGACGTGAAGCGTCGCCCCTAAGACAGCGTCCGAGTCCAGATAGGACACATCCACTTCCGCCTGCACCTTGTCTATGCGCTGGATCATGGAGCTCGGTCCGCGGATCGTCAGCTTCTCGGGATTTGTCGCGAGGGAACCCACCTCATAGCCTCTTGCAGGAACAGTATTGCCGGTGACCGCGCCGAGCACGAAGTCCTTGCTCTCCATCTCCTCAAGCCGCAGCTGGATGTTCCTCGGAATCACCGTGATGGCGTTCTGGTTCACCCCCGGCACCGATACGGTCACAGGCACCATGACCGGATTGGCGTTCATGTCGATAATCTGGGTGAGGTCCACATTGGCAGAGATATTCGAGGCACTGAGCTTCTCCACAAGGGACCGGTTTCCCTCCACGGAAACACTGATCGTATCGAATCCGTCCGCCAGTGCATACGAGAGGTTCATGCTCTCGATGTAGGACGGGTTGGTGACATTTACAGGTATATTCGTGATCGTTCTTGTAATCACCGGGTTGCTCACATTCATGATCGCAAGCCACACAACAAATGCAATGATGATGGCAGCCGCCTTGAGGCCCGGATGAGACAGAAGCCGTTCCCTCATTTCTTCTTTCCTTTTCCTTTCCCAAAGCGGATCTTACGTTCGTCCTTATCCTTCACTGCTTTCTTCTGGATCTGGTGCAGCTCCTCCCTGAGCCCGCTGGCCGTGATCCCGGTCGTGAGATTGCCGGCACTTGCATAGGACACCCGGCCTGTTTCCTCGGAGACAATGATGGTAAAGGAATCGCTTACTTCACTGATGCCAAGACCGGCCCGGTGGCGCGTGCCGTACTTTTTGTTCAGCTGGGCGTTGTCGGACAGCGGCAGATAGCAGGTGGCGGCCTTGATGCGGTCTCCCCTGATGATCACCGCTCCGTCGTGGAGCGGAGTATTGTGTTCAAAGATATTGACGAGAAGCTGGCTCGAGATCTCCGAGTCCAAAGTGATTCCGGTATTGATGAATTCCGTCAGAAGAATGTTCTCCTCGATCACGATCAGGGCGCCGGTCCGCACTTCGCTCATCTCGTTGACGGCCCGGACGATCTCCGTGATGGTCCGCTCCGAAAATCTCTCATTCTTCGCGTTGCTGTCAAATGAAAAGAAGGAGGAAAAGAAATTTCTCGTTCCCAGCGACTCCAGTCCTTTTCTGAGCTCCGGCTGGAAGATGACGGCCAGGATCGTAATCGCGGTCGGCGCGAGAGCCGACGCAATCCACAGGATCGCGGACATCTGAAAGACCGCGGCGATCAGGATAAAGACCATCACGATCAGGAATCCTTTGAGCAGCGAATAAGCCCTGGTCCTCTGGATCCAGAGCATGCAGAAATAGATCATGAGCGCGATGATCAGGATTTCTATTATATCGATGATCTGTATCTTCGGAAAATACAGACCGCTGATATTGGACCTGATCTGATTCCAGACAGTCGACACCTGCGCTGCCTCCTTAAGATTTTTGATTCGGGACCTCCCTGAAGGAGGCCGACTCTCCCGGATATGAGGCGCCGTGCGCCTTCGGGATCGCTTTTACATAGTAATAATAATCATCATCCTCGAAGCGGAGATACTCGCTCTTCGCGTACCGGAGCGGCATCCAGAACAACAGCAGCAGATAAGCCGCCGCAGCTGCTGCTGCCGTTCCAACCAGTGCTGACGGCAGATAGAGCTCCGCATTAAGTACGGCTCTCCCCAGAAGAAGAAAGAGAATGTAGACAAGTCCTCCGAGGAGTATTCCCAGATAAGGAGCATAGTCGGCGCTCAGGCACCGCACGGCATACACGGTCACGAGACAAGCCGCCATTCCGAGGACGATCACGACGAGCGAGTCGGTAAACATGTTTCCGAGGATCAGCTGAAGCTTTCCCACATAGTCCTTCGTCTCCATGCCCCTGATCACATCCGCTTCTTCCGAAAGAGTCCGGAGGAATGCATAGACAACAGCGCCCGGACACACGGCAAAGACCGAGGCCGGGGACCTCCTCAGGCCGCAGCAGATCGGAATGAACGGATCCAGACCGAAAAACATCGCCATCGGCGTCAGGACTGCCGCTAATGTGTCATCCGGCACAAAGCGGAAGAACAGAAGAAAGAAGACAAGGAGGAGAGCCGCCGCAGCGCCTCCGGCCGCGATGTCAAGAGCAAAAGACTGAGCCGTGATGAGGACAGCCCCGATCACCGGAATCACCTGCAGCGGCAGCAGCATCGCAATGGCACTGATCACGCCTAAAAGCAGCAGATTCGACAGGAGCGCATGAAAAGGGACTGCCTCGCGGATCAGGATGCACATCCCCCCGCAAAGCAGAAACTTGCCCGCCGCGTCAAAGAGCTGTGAATGACGGGCATAGGCCCGGTACAATTTGTCCTTAAGTCCGCCGAATAATGACATGCTTCACTTTCGTTTGTAAAGTTCTTCGAGATCCCTCAGGTGCAGTTCATAGTCGCTCATATCCCGCGCCGCACGTGACATCTGCAGCACCGAGACCGCGACGGTCACCGCTTCAAATACCGCGATCGTCAGAATATAGACAGCAAGAAGAAGCGGCAGCAGGGATCCGAAATCCACATATACGAGACTGTCCAGCAGCTTCTCCGCATTTCCCGCCGCGATGAGAGCCGCAATGATGAGATCCGCGAGGGTCGTCAGGAAGAAAGTCCGGATCATGTTAAGTCCCAGATAATCCGAACGGTAATAACTGCTGATCCTCCGGGCCCGCTTCCCTCTTCCGCTCTCAAAGGAGCTCAGCGAGATCATCTCGCGGAGTCTTTCCGGGTCAACCATCTTTGTTCTTCCTCCACAACATATACCAAATAATTTTACCACGAATACCATCACATGTATACGCAAATGTTCTGTATCCTCCGGATCAGATTGACCGCCTGACCGGCATATTCATCCACAACCTTTTTGCACAGGCCCGGGTTGTTGGTGAGGATAGCGTCTACATTGAGGGCGATCAGTTTCTCCATCGTCTCCTCTTCATTTACGGTCCACACAAACACGCGCTTTCCGGCGGCGTGCAGGTTCTCGATGTTGTTGTACCCGGCAAAAGTCTCCTGAATGCTGATGATATCCGCGGCTTCAAGGTTCTGGATGTTGCCGATCCCGATGACCGAGGTATAGGCCGTCAGGATGCTCTCATTGTAGGCTCTTACTTCCTCGAGCGTCGCATAATCCTGTGACGTGATATCGCAATTGTCCGGATTGCCGTATTCCATGATCGTATCGACAACCTTCTTCACGACTCCCTCATCGTGGCCGTTGCGCTTAATCTCAATATTGAGATAGAGCTTGTCTTTGCATACGATGAGCACTTCCGCGAGAGTGGGAATCGTGGTCCCCGCATAATCTTTGCTGAATCTGCTCCCCACGTCCAGATTCTTGATCTCGTCATAGGTGACGTCCCAGATATTTCTGTTTACGCCCGCAACCCGCTTCAGATTGTTGTCATGGAAAACGACAAGCTCGCCGTCCTTCGTCATCTGGACATCCAGCTCCGCCGCCGTAAAACCTTCCGCAATCGCCTTCTCAAAGGCCGGAAGGGTATTTTCCGGAGCCGAGGCAGAATAACCGCGGTGCGCCATGATCAGGGGCAGTCCGTACTGGGTATTGAGGATCCAGCGCATCTGGGCGAACACCCTCGGACCTGAGAAGAACACGCACACGATGATAAAAAGAGAGGTCGCGATGCGGACACGGGGCATGTGCTTAATGTAATCCGGCTCTTCCGTATAGGAGAGAATCTCCTCCCCGAGTGCTTCCTTCCGCTTATAAAAAACCGTCTGAAAGCCCGAGAGAATCAGCGGACCCATCGCCCAGGAAAAGCCGATATAGGCGACGAGATAAGTGGGAGTTATGCGGTTTGTGAAAAAACTGATGAGATTCGGCTCGGTGCCCGGAAGCAGCCACTGATACAGCAGATACCAGACAAATACGATCAGGGCGCTTAATACAGTAAGAAGTGAGAACACGACCGTCGTCCAGAACGCCGACATAAAAAGAACATACAGGAAATAGACACCCTTCGTCATATTCCAGCTCTTCTGCCTCGCCTTTTTGAAGCTTCTGTCGTCCCTTTCCATCATGATCGGGATCGTAAAGGCCCAGCGGAGGAACAGATACAGCAAAGCAAGAATGCCGATATAGTACAGGACTTTTTCCCAGGGATGCTTATCGAATTCCTCAAGGATAAATCCGGGGATGCGTATGATATTGGTGACGCTGGAAATATCGGCAAGAGAGCCGAAGTGAAGAACGAAAATCGTATACGGGATGAGTCCCCAGTTGGACAGCTTCAGTCTCTGCACCGTGAGGTCAAACCCCGTCCGGAAAATCTGCTTCACAGAGCGCTTAATTCCGCACTTGGACGCGTGAAGGGCATCCACCAGGGCAAATCTTTCGAAAAGAGAAAAGATCGTGATCATGATGGCCATGACGATCAGAACCACATAGGTGAGAGGGTTCCGGATGAACCATTTGAAATTGTAGGCTGCGATGGTCTTGGTGCCGTTGAAGAGGAGAAACAGTCTCTGAATCCAGGTGATCAGGGGATAGAAGACGAATACGGTAAGAAGCCTGCAGATCAGTTCGAACAGAATCAGGCTCCTCGCGTTAATCCGCATGAGACGGAGAGGTTCAATTATCAGATTGAAGATAACTTTGATCTTCTTCATGTATGCTGTCCTTCAGAATATGGTCTCTTCCCCGCCGCCGATGCAGACTGTGAGGAAATACACGGACTGAGCGCCGGCTGCTTTCAGGGTCCGCGCGCACTCGTCCATGGTGGCTCCCGTCGTAAAGATATCATCTGCAAGAATAACCGCTCCCGGCACGCAGCCGCCTGAAAGAGCCGCTTTCCCCTCTGTTACCCGGAATGCCCCCGTCAGGTTCCGCTTTCGCCCGGCAGCATCCAGACTTTTCATCGCCGCGGTCCTGTCCGCGCGGAGGAGCACATCCGTCCGCATCGGGATTCCGCTGCTTTTACTCAGCTCCTCCGCGATCACCGCCGCCTGGTTGTAGCCCCTTTGTCTCAGCTTGGCCTTGTGCAGCGGGACAGGAAGAATCAGGTCCGCATCCCACCTCGCTATGTCGTCCTTCGCACATTCGTACAGCATGGAGCCCAGAACATGCCCGTATTCCTTCCGTCCCTTGTTTTTGAAGAAGCGGATGGTCTCACGCATCAGGTCGTCATAGCGGAACGCAGCCCTTCCCTCATCAAAAAAGCGGCGCGTCTTCATGCAGTCATCGCAGAAAACCATCGTGCTGTCCACTGGCTTGCCGCATTTCCTGCACCGTACCTCCCCCACATACGGAAGTTTCTTCAGACAGGAAGGACAGGCCTCAAGACCGACAGGCGCGATATCGTGGCAGAAGGGACACCGCCGCGGATAAAGAAGATCCGGTACAATTTTCAGAAGGTCTGCCGTTTTCCGCGCCATTTTTCCACCCCGCCGCGCTTCTCACATGAGTTCCTTCACTCTTAAATCCAGGGACGTGCAGCGCTTCAGCTCCGTCTCGTTGCGGATCATGTCCCGCACGGCCTCCTCGCTTCCGAGTATGACGACACAGGACTTCGCCCTGGTAACCGCCGTGTAGAGCAGATTTCTCGTCATCAGCATCTTCGGACCTCCAAGGAGAGGAAGGATCACGGCCGGGTACTCGCTTCCCTGGGACTTATGGATGGTCACGGCATACGCGTGCTCGAGGTCATCCAGCGAGGAATACGGGTAATCGGCGATCCGGTTTTCGTCAAACTCGATCTCGATGAGCTTCGCGAATTCGTCAATATTCCGGATAATCCCCATGTCCCCGTTGAAGATTCCGCTCCCGATTTCCGAGGGAATCCCGAATTTGCCCCTGATCTCCCATCCGAGCTGGTAGTTGTTCTTCGTCTGCATGACCTTGTCGCCCACACGGAAGATCCGGTCTCCGTGGGCGAGCTCCGTTTTGGATCGCGAAGGCGGATTGAGATATTCCTGAAGAATCACATTGAGTCTCTCCACGCCGAGAGAGCCCTTCCGCATCGGGGTGAGCACCTGGATGTCAAAGGGTTCCGCCTTTACGTAGGAAGGCAGCTTGTCCCGGATCAGCTCGATGATGTTGCTGATGATCCTGTTTGCGTCATTCCTTCTCAGGAAAAAGAAATCACGGCTCTTGTTGTCAAGAGCGATCTGTTCCCCGTTGTGAATCCTGTGAGCGTTGACAACAATATCCGAAGAAGCCGCCTGGCGGAAGATCTTTTTGAGAGAGACAGAAGGAAATGCCTCCGATTTCAGCAGATCGCGCAGCACCGATCCCGGCCCGACAGAGGGAAGCTGATTGACATCGCCCACAAGGATGAGTCTTGTCCCCGGGGCCACGGCTGAGACGAGGGAATGAAAGAGGGATATATCCACCATGGACATCTCGTCGATAATGACGACATCCGCCTCCAGGGGATTCTCTTCATTTCTCTCAAAGCGCACGTGCTCCATCTCCTCGTCGTTCACACTGCTGATCTCCAGCATCCGGTGAATGGTCGAGGCCTCATACCCTGTGGTCTCCGTCATCCGCTTTGCCGCGCGGCCTGTCGGAGCGGCGAGCAGCACGGAAGCGTGCTCGGAGCGGAAATACCGGATCATCTCGTTGATCGTCGTGGTCTTGCCCGTTCCCGGTCCGCCTGTAAGAATCATCACCCCGCTCACGGCAGAAAGAATCACCGCTTTCTTCTGTTCTTCCTCCAGAGTGATTCCGCTTAAACCTGACAGCCGGTCGACCTTCCCGGCCACTGCTTCCTCCGAGACGTTCATGGATCCGGACAGATCCAGAAGCTTTCTCGCCGCATTCAGCTCCAGATAATAGAAGTGCGAATAATATACGATTCTTCCGCCGTCCTGATCCTCCCCGCCGTTCTTCGTGACGACGCGGTGGTCAAATACAAGCGACGCAAGGGCCCTCTCCACGGGAGGCTCCTCCACTCCGAGGAGTCTCGACGCTCTCATGAGCAGCTCGTCCTCGGGGAGATAGACATTTCCCTCTGAGCCGGCCAGAGACAGCACATACAAAATGCCGCTCCGAAGCCGGTATTCCGACTCCGCTTCGATCCCTGCCCGAGCGGCGATCCTGTCCGCCGTGAGGAAGCCGATCCCGTCTATATCCTCAGCCATGCGGTAAGGATTCTCCTTCAGAATGGTATAGATGTCCTCGCCGTATTCCTTGTAGATCCGGATGCTCATCTTCAGGGTAATGCCGTATCCCTCGAGAAACATCATCGCCCGCCGCATACCGGCCTGCTCGGCGGTTCTTGCGCCGATCTCCCTCGCCTTGCCGGGACTGATTCCCTTGATCTCCTGGAGCCGTTCCGGCTCCTCCTCCATGATGCGAAGGGCATCCTCGCCGAAGTGCTTCACGATGCGCCCTGCCAGGACTTTGCCTATTCCCTTCACGGCCCCGGAGGCGAGATAGGTCTCGATGGCCTCGGCGCTCTCCGGCTCCCGGATGGTATAGCTCTCGATCCGGAACTGCGTGCCGTATGAGAAGTGCTCGGTATAGGTACCTCCCGCGTCAATTCCGGAGCCTTCCTGAATATCCGCGAAAAAGCCGACACAGGTCAGCTCCTCCCCGTCCGCGCGGAGAGTGAATACCGTATATCCGTTCTCCTTGTTGCGGAATATGATATGCTCGATCACTCCGGAAACGTTCTCATGCATTTAGAAATCCATCCGTCCCAGTTTATCCATCAGTTCCACATAATGGCCTGCCCCGATTGCGACGCAGTCCGCCGGATTCTCGGCGATCATCACGTTGATTCCGGTCCGCTCTTCGATCAGCTCCGTCAGGCCGTCAAGAAGGGAGCCTCCCCCCGTAAAGACGATGCCCCGCGTAGTGATATCCGCGGCGAGCTCCGGCGGAGTCTTTTCCAGGACGCCGTGCACGGCATCCGCGATCCTCGAAGTGGATTCATGCAGCGCCTCCCGGATCTCCTCGGAGGAAACGGACACCGTCTTGGGAAGCCCCGTCATGACATTGCGCCCGCTCACCTGCATGGTCTGGCTCTTGGGCCTCTTATAGCAGCTGCCGATGCGGATTTTGACGGTCTCCACCTGGTCGTTGCCGATGAACAGACTGTGGCTGCGCCGTATGCTTCTCGCGATCATCTCGTTAAATGCCGCTCCCGCCACTTTAAGCGAGTCCGAGATGACCGGAGCCCCGAGGGAGATCACGGCCACATCCGTGGTTCCGCCTCCCACGTCGACAATCAGGTTGCCGACGGGCTTTGTGATGTCAATCCCTGCTCCGATCGCCGCCGCGACAGTGCCCTCGACGATGGTCACGTCCCGCGCGCCGGACTGGTAGGCCGCTTCCTCAACCGCGCGGCGCTCCACCTCCGTCACCCCGCTCGGCATGCAGATGCTGATGTACGGCTTGCGGAACATCTGGCGTCCCATCGCGACCTGGATATAATGCCACATCAGCTTTTCCGTCACGGAGTAGTCGGAAATGGTTCCGGCCTTAAACGGTCTGACCGCAACGATGCTGCCCTGTGCCCTGGCCACCAGCTGTCTTGCTTCTTCGCCGTACGCGACGATCTTGTCATTTTCTTTATCGTAAGCGACCATCGTCGGTTCGTGGACGATGATCCCCTTCCCGCGATACCAGATCGCGATGTTGGAAGTCCCCAGATCAATTCCTATGTCCGTTGAAGGCATATATTACTCCCCTTATCATTTTGATTTTGTAGTCAAAAGTAGTGCGAAGGAGAATTGTATAGTGTATTACGACATCTGCACAAGCCAGTACGTCTTAGTCTTTAAGGGTCATTGCTTTATGATGACAAAAAAC
The DNA here is from genome assembly GCA_902783325.1 of uncultured Lachnospiraceae bacterium. Lineage (GTDB taxonomy): Bacteria > Bacillota > Clostridia > Lachnospirales > Lachnospiraceae > Chordicoccus. The sequence continues at coordinate 157 of CACZQS010000071.1, read as the reverse complement.
GAAGCTGTCTGAGCATTGAATATTCTAAGCGAAGCACAGAATATTCAGCGAGTGAGCGAAACTATTCAGGGCAGCACATTCGCAGGAAAAACGATCGTGATGCTTGCATCTAAGAGCGTTTTTATCTGTGAATGTATTGACCGCTTAGACGGGCTTC
>CACZQS010000070.1 GCA_902783325.1 uncultured Lachnospiraceae bacterium | reverse complement strand
TCGGCTTCCGCTTCTTTATTCTTAGTCTCGGCTTCCGCTTCTGAGAGCGCATCCTCTGTCTGAGTTTCCGCAGACGTCCCGTCGGTCAGCTGCATCTCCTCTGTTTCTTTTTCAGGTTTTTCCGGCAGCTTCGGCGCATGTGTAATGTAGGAATCCGCGATCTGTCTCGCCTCTTCGCTCATTGCGAACGATTCTTCTGCGAGCCCCTCAGATGTTTCTTCAACAGATTCTTCAGGCACATCTTCCGCGATCTCCCTTGCCTCTTCGCTCATCGTCTGAGTTTCTTCTGTCTGCTCCTCTACGGGTTCGGCCTCCTCCGTCTCACTGCCCGGATTCTCCCTGAGCTCCGGCGCCCTGGTGATATAGGCATCGGCTATTTCTCTGGCCTCTTCGTTCATTGCGGGCTCTTCCTCTTCCACAGAGGGCTCTTCCTCTTCCACAGAGGGCTCTTCCTCTTCCACAGAGGGCGCTTCCTCAGTCACCGCGGGCGTCTCCTCCGCTTCCGCCGGAGCGCTCTCCATTTCCGCATGAACGGTCTGCGGGAACAGGCTTGTGGCGGGAAGTTCCTCTGCCATAACCGCATGCGGAACAGCCGTCCCGACAGCAAGCGCCGCAGAGACAGCAATAATAATGCCCCTCTTCTTCAGTTCTTCCATTTTCATGATAAACCCCTAAGACAAGAGTCCCACACACCTCCCCAGATGTATGGGACAAATATTAATTATTTATAAATATAACACATTATCTTGATAAATGAAAGATCCTATCCCTTTAGTTCTTTTAGTTGAAGCCATAGAATTTCTGAGTCAGCCGATATCCGTTAACCGCAAATTTGCGTCCGGCCTCTCCCGGCATGTTGATCATCCTGCCTAAGAAGCTGTGCCGGATTCTCAGATAGAGGAACAGATCCTTCTTCTTCAGATAATCCCACAGTTCCTTTCTCTGCTTAATGGATTCCTCCGTGTCAATTCTCAGCAGCAGAATTGTCGAGACGATCATAATGATGCTGAGATAATGCGTGATCATCTCCGCCTGGTTCTTTTTCTTCACAAGCTCCGGCCGGTAGCTGTCAATCATCAGCTTCGTCACGAGAAGCTGCTGGTCTATGCGCTTTATCATGATATCCTCGTTGACCGACTGATCCTCTCTGCCGATGTAATAGCGGTAAAGCGGAACATTCAGATAATAAAGGGTCTTCACATACATAAGCGGCGTGAAGGCGACCAGATTGTCCACATAGAATGTGTGCTCCGGAAGCACCAATCCGCATTCGCGCAGAAGCTCGGTCCGGTAGGTCAGCGAATGCATCAGGACATAGCGATGGGCATTGAGCGGTTTTTCGATCTCATCCCAGGTGAATACGCGGTCCTCCGGGAAGGAGCCCACATAGCGCATCATGCGCTTCTTCTTCGCGCCCTCCTTATCATAGATATAATTCGTAATCATCACGTCCAGGGTAACCGGTCCGGTGATGACCTTCCTCAGGGCATCGAGCATCTTCATATAGGAATCATAATCCAGATAGTCATCGCTGTCGCAGACTTTAAAGTAAATGCCTTTGGCCTCCCGGATTCCCGTGTTCACTGCTCCTCCGTGCCCTTTGTTCTCCTGGTGAATCGCCCGGACGACGTCGGGATGAAGCCGCTCGTATTCTTCCGCGATCTCCAAAGTGTGATCCTGCGACCCGTCGTCAATCACAAGAACCTCCACGTCCTCGCCGCCGACAAGGGCGTGGTCTATGGCCTTGCGCATGTATTCCTCGGAATTGTAGCAAGGAATTGCTACCGTCAAAATCTTCATTCTTTCCCCCTTTTACTGCTGCTCCCGGTCAGGTATTTCAGATATACGGAAAATGCCGAGGGAACCGCGTACTTGTCCGTAATCTCAGAGTTCCCGGCAAAAATCCACTTTTCTTCTTTCTCTCCCGCCCCTTCTTGCCGTTCCCGGTCAGGTGCGATCCGTATCTCATATCCGGTCATCCGCCACTCAATATGAGAAAAGAGATGCCGCGCCTCACCGATGGGTCTCACACGAAGCGCAGTAAATCCCTTTTGTTCAATATACTCCACAACGGCGCGGCTGTCCAGAAATCCGGGGAGATTCGGGAATTCATACAGACCGGCAAGGAGGCCGGCACCATTTCTCTTGCAAATTGCCGTCTGGGCGCCGTCCCTCACAAGGAGAACCGTTCTGAGTTCAGTCTTTCGTTTTGTGTCCTTGATGCGGATCGGGAGTTCTTCCGCTATTCCCTCCCGAAAAGCACTGCAGTATTCTCTCACCGGGCACCCGCCGCACTCCGGCTTCGCGTTCGGCACGCAGATCAAGGCGCCGAGCTCGATCAGGCTCTGGGTGAAATCACCCGCGGGATTTCCGTCCGGCCGCTTCTTTTGTGCCGGCCGCTGCGCCGCCTCTCCCTGTTCCCCGGAAAGAAGAGATTCCATGTTGCGGCGGTAATACTCCTCCGCTTCCTTTCTCACGGACGGAAGAAGAATGTTCTGCTTCAGGCTCTGCATTCTCGCATAAACGCGCAGGACGTTGCCGTCAATTGCCGGAACCGGCAGCCCGAACGCGATGGAGCTGACCGCTCCTGCCGTATAGGGACCGATTCCGGGCAGGGCAATGAGAGAATCATAATCGGAAGGAAAGCTCCCGCCCCGCTCCGCGATCAGGCAGGCGGCCTTTTTGAGATTGCGGGCCCGGCTGTAGTATCCGAGACCTTCCCACAGCTTCATCAGCTTGTCGTCAGGACACTTGGCCAAAGCATTCACATCGGGCAGCTCCTTAAGGAAGCGCTCATAATAGTCCTTCACCGCCTCCACCCTCGTCTGCTGGAGCATGATTTCCGAAATCCAGACCGCGTAAGGATCCGAGGTCCTCCTCCAGGGCAGGTCCCGTCTGTTCAGGCGGTACCATTTCAGAAGCGGCTTTACAAATGCGTCCGGCATATGCTAATCTCCTCTTCAGAACGCTATTCTATTACTGGTTCACGCCGGTCGGATGCGAATACTTAAGTGCTGCAATGGTATGTTGAATGCTGCTGTCGGTATGGCACCAGGACTCCGTCACCGGCTTTGCCGGTGCCACCTCATGCCCAATCATGCTTTTGGCATTCGCTGACGGAATTCAGCTCCGTTAATAAATGGCGCGCAGCATCGGGAGGTACATTACATGCACGCAGTGATATTTGATGTTGACGGAACTTTGTGGGATTCGACCGAGAAGGTGGCCCTGTCCTGGAGGGAGACCTGCACGAGGCTTAAGATCCCCTGCGAACATATCACAGGTGAGAGACTGAAAAGTGAATTCGGGAAGCTCCTCGGCGATATCGGCAGATCGTTGTTTCCGGACCTGACGACCGAGGAATCCCTCGATCTCATCGCAAAGGCCTGCGCCGAAGAAAACGAATACCTCCGCCGCGATCCGCCCAGTCTCTTCCCGGAAGTCGCCGAGCTCTTCGCAGAGCTCAAAAAACGGGGTATTCCGGCCTATATCGTCAGCAACTGTGAATGCGGATATATCGAGGCGATGATGGATGTGACCGGTCTCAAAGAACTGGTCAGCGGCCATCTGTGCGCCGGCGACACTTTGACGGACAAGGCCGGGACCATGCGTATCCTGATCGAAGAAAAAGGTATTCAGTCTCCCGTCTATGTCGGCGACACCCTCGGAGATTATCACTCCACCAAAGAAGTCGGAATTCCTTTTGTGTTCGCCGCTTACGGCTTCGGGAATGTTCCGTCTCCGGATGCCGTCATCCGCCATCCGCTGGAGCTGCTGGATGTCCTTCCATTGATCTGATCATTAATAATGACTCAGGTTCAAAAGTGAGACCTCGGATTTTTGACAACCAAATCAAAAATCAAATCACAATGACCGGCGTTCCCACCTCGACCATATCGTAAAGTTCACCTGCCTTGCTGTAGGGCATGTTGACGCAGCCGTGGGAGCCGCTGTCCCAGTAAATGCTTCCTCCGAAAGAGCCCCGCCATGTGGCGTCATGGAGTCCCACCCCTTCATAGAAGGGCATCCAGTAGTTCACGTAGGACTCATAGGAGGGCTGTCCGGTGGACGGGTTGATTTCCCCCTTAAGTGTTCTTCCACGCTCTTTCGTGTAAATGTCAAAGACGCCCTTCGGTGTTCTTCTCGAGGGATCGGAGCCCTTTCCGGTGACCACGTCCGAATCGAGCCACAGCTCCCCGTCGCGGTAGTACCACATATGCTGCCCCTCTATATCCACTTCCACGTAGGTTCCGCCGAAGGTTCCGTCGGCATCCCTCTCGAGTGAATAGTGGGGCGTAAGCGTCGCCGAGGTCCTGGTCAGGATCGCGTTGTAGAGCGCTTCGCTTTCCGCCTCCTGATCAATGACCCTGCCGTAATCCGAGCAGGCCATCTCGATATCCCCCTGCCAGCTGGAGTGGAATATCACCGAATCCTTCACATAATCATAGGAAGAGGCTATCTGCGCGACAAATTCGCGGCATCCCGCCTTCACTTTATCCACATCGAAATAATAGAAATCAGGGTAATTCGGATCGTCGCTGCTGACCGACAGCCAGGGCGCCATCGTGTCCCTGTTAAGCACGATCTGCGAGCCGTCGTACATCGTATAGACAATCTCTTCATCAAGATAAGAATTGAGGTCGCTCACCTGAAGCAGAAGCCTGGGGTCATCGGCGCGCACGTCAGCATGCGAGTAGGCGTCAAGCGCCGTCACGTCGAGCTCCGCGGCACCCGACCGGACAGCATCCTTCACAGCGGAAAAAACCTTCTCCCCATCGATCCGGGAGCCGTCATTTTCCGGAATGATCGTGAGATGATTGCCTTCCCCCATCTGCATGCGGGCATTTACCGGATCCGTCTGGTTCTCCGGCTTCATCTCCGGCAGCGAAAACAGTGCTTCGCGGAGGCGGTTCTCGTCAAAGGTATAGGCTTCACCCACCGTATAGGACTCAGTCTGCCCGAGCTTGCCGCGGATCCATTCATAGGGGTTCTGGGAAGCGAGTATCTCAGCCACTTTTCCGTCGGAGGCATAACCGAACCCGATGTCCTCCATGGTGAGATTCTCCCGGGCGCCGTCCGCAAAAAACAGAGTCAGGCTGTAATTCTCCACCCGGCTCCGGATCTCCTCCTCAACTTCCTCCGCGGTCATATTGCCCACGTTGCTTCCGTTGATAAAGGTTCCCTCTAAAAATATTGTCTCGTACGGGGCGGCGCTCCTGACATACCAGTACGCGGCGCCGCCGGCGGCAGCGAGGATAATAACGATAAACAGAATCAGTCCTATATGGCTATTTTTACGCAAAATATACTCCCAAACCCCTTAATAGTCTCACGCCGGCCGGTAGAGGTAATGCCTCATCACTCCGTACAGCTTCCCCGGATCAATAGGCTTTAAGATCGACCCGTTCATCCCGGCTGCGGAGCTCCGCCTTATGTCCCCTTCATAGGCACTCGCCGTCAGCGCGATGATCGGAATCGTCTCGGCCTTGCCGCATCCGCTCATCCGGATCTCCTTCGTGGCGGCAACGCCGTCCATGACGGGCATGCGGATGTCCATGAGAATCATGTCAAACTCATCCCCCCGCTCGCGGAACAGCTTCACGGCGTCTTCTCCGTTCACGGCCGTCTCTACATCCACGCCCGTTCTTTCCAGCAGGTTCTTCGCGATATCAAGATTCAGCGGATGATCTTCCACCAGCAATATTCTTGTCCCTTCAAAGTGGTAGATATCCCGGCTGAAATCCTGCCGCGGCTCCTGAACGAACTCCGTGTCCTCCGGAAAACGTATGAGAATGCGGACGATCGTCCCAAGGCCGTCTGCGCTTTCATAAGTCAGCTTCCCGTCAAGCTCTTCCGTCAGCGTCCGCACAATCATCAGTCCGCGCGGATTCTCATCCGCCGGAACGGCACTGCAGAAGACCCGCTTCTGTTCCTCTTCGGACATTCCGATTCCGTCATCCTGGACGTAAAATTCATACATGGCCCCGCCGTCCGAGCGAAGCATCTCCGACACGCTGAGGATCACATCCCCTCCCTCCGGAGTAAATGTGATTGCGTTTTCCAGAAGCTCCTCAAGTATGACGCGCAGTTTCTGCTTGTCCGTGAGAACGTGCGGGGTCCGGACGTGTTCCATCCTGTATCGGAAATGAATGTTCTTTCTTCCCGCTTTTAAGCCGGTCTCCTGGGCAAGGCTGTTCACCAGATCAGTCAGATCAACTTTCGATTTGTTCTGTTTCTCCATAGCTTAATCCCTCATC
>CACZQS010000069.1 GCA_902783325.1 uncultured Lachnospiraceae bacterium | reverse complement strand
TGCCGCTTCAAGCTCCTCCTCCGTGCAGTCGGGGCTCACGAAAGTGAAATCGATCCCCATTTTCCGCATCGTGACGTTGAAGAGATTAAAGGTGCCGCCGTAGATCGTCGCCGAGGAGACGACGTGGTCGCCCTGGGAGGCGATGTTGAAGATCGAGAAAAATGAAGCCGCCTGGCCGGAGGACGTGAGCATGCCCGCCGTGCCGCCTTCCATCTCGGTGATCTTCGCGGCGACGTAGTCATTGGTCGGGTTCTGGAGACGCGTGTAGAAATAGCCGGTCGCCTCGAGATCAAAGAGCTTCCCCATATCCGCGCTCGTATCGTATTTGAACGTGGTGCTCTGGATGATCGGGACCTCGCGCGGCTCGCCGTTGCCGGGACGATACCCTGCCTGCACGCACTTGGTTTCAATGTTGTAATTGGACATATTCGCGCCTCCTCTTATCTGAATTCGAAACTATACGATATTGTACCACTGCCGTACCGCGATTACCACTACCCCCTTCACATAAATCCCCATCCGCGCTATAATGGGTCCAATTGAACAGGAATCTTCGGGGCAGGGCGCAATTCCCTACCGGCGGTACAGTCCGCGACCACTTTTAAAGTGAATGAACCGGTGCAATTCCGGTACCGACAGTGACAGTCTGGATGAGAGAAGATCGGTTTTTATAAATGGATTACGCCCCGGATTCAAAGATCCGGGGCGTTTGCTTTTCACCGCATGATCAAGAAGACTCCTGCTTCACAAACATTTTTCAGGAGGTTTTTTACTATGATCACCAGCACACAGAACCAGAATGTCAGCCGCCATTCCACACAGTACAACGTCAGAAGAATTGCCTTCGTCGGGATCTTCGGGGCCATCGCGGCCGTCCTTATGTTCATTGAATTCCCGCTTTTCTTCGCCCCCTCCTTCTACCAGCTGGACTTCAGCGAAGTCCCGGTTCTCATCGGGGCCTTCGCCTACGGCCCTGTCGCGGGCATCCTGATCGAGCTGATCAAGAACCTGATCCATTTTCTTATCAAGGGTTCGGCCACTGCGGGAATCGGCGAGCTGGCCGCCTTCATCATCGGCATCGCCCTCATCCTTCCGGCAAGCGTGATCTACCGCATGGGCAAGACGAAGAAGCGCGCGATTATCGGAATGATCATCGGCACCATCACCATGACGGTCGTCGGCTGCCTCTTCAACGCCTTCGTGCTCCTGCCCACCTACGCCAAGGCCTTCGGCATGCCGATCGATTCCCTGATCGAGATGGGCACGGCGGTCAACTCCGCGGTGCACGACCTCTTCACCTTCGCGGTGCTGTGCGTCGCGCCGTTCAATCTCCTGAAAGGCGCTGTCGTCTCGGTCATCACCCTGCTTCTCTACAAGCGCATCAGCAGCCTCATCAAGGGTGCCGAGCGGTAAGTTATGTAAACAATTATGACAGTGGGGACAGTCCCCATTGTCATATTCGTTGACATAACTCAAGGAAGGATCAGCCATCATGCACCAACTGACATTAGGTATTCTGGCCCATGTGGATGCGGGCAAGACGACGCTCTCGGAAGCGATGCTCTACCGCACCGGCGTGATCCGCAAGGCGGGCCGGGTGGACCACGGGGACACCCATCTGGATACGGACGCCATCGAGAGATCGAGGGGAATCACCATCTTCTCAAAGATGGCGCGCTTCAAGCTGCGTCCGGAGCTGTGCGGCCTTGCTTCCGCGGACCCCGCTGCAGGCGAATCCTATGCAGAACCTCTGTCCGTCACCCTTCTTGACACCCCCGGCCACGTCGATTTCAGCGCGGAGACCGAGCGGACGCTCCAGGTGCTGGACGCCGCGCTCCTCCTCATCAGCGGGACCGACGGCGTGCAGGGACACACGCGCACGCTCTGGAGGCTCCTGAAACAATCCGAAATTCCCTGCTTTCTTTTCGTGAATAAAATGGATCTGACGGAGCGGTCCCGCAGCGAGCTCATCGGGGAGCTCCGCCGCGAGCTGGACGATGCCTGCACGGACTTTTCTAAAGAGGACGAGACCTGGGCCGAGGAATGCGCCTCGGCGGACGAAGCCCTGTTGGAATCCTATCTGGAAAATGGCTCCCTCGACCCCTCCGCAATCCGCTCTGCGATCGCACAGCGAAAGATCTTTCCGGTTCTTTTCGGCTCGGCCCTGAAAGAGGAGGGCATCGAGCCGCTTCTTTCCTGTCTGTACCGATGGGGCACCGGCTATGCCGGGGACCCCGGAAAGCCGTTTGCGGGACGGGTCTATAAGATCGGGCGGGACAAAAACGGAGCGCGCCTCACCTACATGAAAATCCTGGCGGGAACGCTCCGCGTCAAGGACAGCATCCCGATGAAGCGCGCGGACGGAACGGAATTCAACGAAAAAGCGGATCAGATCCGCTTCTACTCCGGAGACCATTTTGAGACAGCCCAGGAAGCGCTGCCCGGCGAGATCTGCGTGGTCACGGGACTTGCCTCGACGCGCCCCGGCATGGGGATCGGAGCCATTTCAGGAGAAACGCAGCCGTCCCTTGCGGCCGTCATGACCCGTGCCATGATCCTGCCGCCCGATACGCCCGCGCCGGCATTTTTCAGGAAAGTAAAGGAACTGGAGGAAGAGGACCCGGCGCTCCATATTCTCTGGAACGAGAAGGCTCAGGAAATCCGCGCCCGGATCATGGGAAATGTCCAGATCGAGGTGCTCACCGCGCTCATTAAGGAGCGGTACGGAGTCAGCGTGCAGTTCGGACCGGAGCAGATCATCTACAAGGAGACCGTCGCATCGGGCACGGTCGGAATCGGCCACTTTGAGCCGCTCCGCCATTACGCGGAAGTGCAGCTTCTCATCGAGCCGGGCGGCCGGGGAAGCGGCGTCACCGCCGTCTCGGCCGTCAGCGAGGATGTGCTCGCCCTCAACTGGCAGCGTCTCATCACAACGCACATTCTGGAAAAAGAGCATCCCGGCGTCCTGACCGGCTCGGGCCTCACCGATGTGAAGATCACGATCCTCACCGGCCGGGCCCACATCAAGCACACGGAAGGCGGTGATTTCCGCCAGGCCACGTACCGGGCCATCCGGCAGGGGCTCATGAGCGCCGAAAATGTCCTGCTTGAGCCGTTTTACAGCTTCCGTCTCGACATTCCCTCCGACGCGGTCGGCCGCGCGATGACTGATCTGTCCGCCGCGCAGGCGGAATTTGCCGCTCCCGAGCTGTCCCCGGACGGCACGCGGGCAGTGATCACGGGCCGCGCCCCGGTCATTCTCCTTAGCAGCTACGCCGCCGACGTGGCCGCCTACACCAAAGGGACCGGTACTTTGTCCCTCACTCCGGAAGGCTACGGCCCCTGCCACAACACCGAGGAAGTGCTGGAAAAGCTTGCCTACGATCCCGACGCCGACACCGAGAATCCGTCGGCCTCCGTATTCTGTTCCCACGGGGCAGGCGTTCTGATCCCCTGGGACCAGGTCCCGGCCTATGCCCACACCGAAGCGGAGAGTTCCGCGTGGTCATATGGAGAAAATGGCACGGACGGGGACGAAGGCATTTTCAATGAGGGGAATGAAGAGTATCAGGCTTTCCGCGCCGCAAGACACTCCGGCGCAAAACGCGACATCCCGATCGAAGAGGACCGGGAGCTGCAGGCGATCTACGCCCGGGAATTCGGCATGGACACGGACGGCATACGGGGTGACGCGGAATTCGTGGAACAGGGAAAATACCGCAAGCGGAGCGATGCGGCAGTGGTCAGCGCAAAGCTGGACAAGAAAGGGAATCCCATCTATCCGAAGAAGGATACAAGGCCGGATTATCTCATCGTCGACGGCTACAATATGATCTATCAGTGGCCGGAACTGCGCGAGCTAGCCGCTATTGACATCGACGCCGCCCGCGGGAAGCTGCTGGATCTTCTCAGCAATTACCAGGGATATACCGGATACAAGATGACGGTAGTCTTTGACGCCTACCGCACAGAGCGCACGCCGGAATCCGTATCTGCCTATGACAACATGGAAGTCGTCTTCACGAGAAAAGGCGTCACGGCCGACGGGTTCATCGAGCGCCAGGTTCACGAGATGGCCGGCAAATACAGGATCACCGTCGCCACCTCCGACGGCCTGGAACAGCTCACGGTTCTCCGCCTCGGCGCACTGCGCATGTCCGCTTCCATGCTGAAAGAGGACATGCGGAGGGTCCGCACGTCCCTGTCCGGCTCCTGATCATTCTGCAGGAATTTATAAGCGCTCCGAGTCGAGAATCACTGTGAAGGGGCCGTCATTTATAAGACTCACCTTCATCTCGGTCCCGAAGCTGCCGCGCTGCGTCTGCGGCACGGACTCAGAGCACCGCGCAATGATATATTCATAAAGCTCTTCCGCCATCTCAGGGGGGCCGGCCTCGATAAAGCTGGGGCGGTTCCCCTTTTTGCAATTGGCGTAAAGCGTAAACTGC
>CACZQS010000068.1 GCA_902783325.1 uncultured Lachnospiraceae bacterium | reverse complement strand
TAGACTTACGCACACAGCTCGTTGTCATCGCACCGTCAAGAACGGAACCCGTGCAGCCCTGGGTCGGAAAGCGCATGAAGACCTGGGACTGCACCTCCCACACGGGCATGCCGTACTACTGCATGATCATGAAGGACGATCACGGCAGGGAGTACAAAGCTTTATTCGAGCCCGACGAGACCCTTCTCTCATTGCTCGTTCAGCTTAACCCGGAGAAGGTTCATAGGAACGTATAGTGTATAGACGACAAAAGGATGCCTGCCGGATATTAATCAGTCTCTTCAGATATCTGCACAAATAAAACGCCCGCCCCATTGCTGCAAAGCATAGGGGCGGGCGTCCTACAAGGAGGGTGATCTGTCAGCCCATTACAAGCTGAACCTGCACACTCTTTTTGGAAGCATCATAAGGGATGACGCAGCCGTCGACCTTTACGCCGTCCACAACCATCTCTTTGACACCCTTCTCCGTGCCGTTTGTCACGACTTCGATCTCGTAGTCGACGCCGCGGAAACGGCGGTGAATGGTGAAGTTACCGAAATCCTTCGGCACGCACGGATTGATCATGAGACCCTCAAGCGTCGGATAGACACCCAGGATGTACTGGGAGATATCCGTGAAGGTCCATGCGGCCGTGCCGGTGAGCCAGCTGTTCTTGCCCTGTCCGAAGAACTTCGCGTCGCGTCCCGCGACCATCTGGGAATAGACATAAGGCTCGGTCTTGTGAATCTCACTCTTGTCCTGCAGGAAAGCAGGGCATGTTTTTTTGTAGATCTCGAATGCCCGGTCTCCGCGCCCGACAACGGTTTCCGCGATGGAGACCCAGGGGTTGTTGTGGCAGAAAATGCCGGCATTTTCTTTGTATCCCGGCGGATAGGAGGAAATCTCGCCGAGCTCGACATGATACCTTGTGTAGGCGGGCTGCAGGATCATAATGCCGTATTCGGAATCCAGATACTTCTTCACGGAGTCGAGAGCCCTGACGGCCTCGCCGCTCTCCACGCCGACGCCGGCCAGGACGCAGAAGCCCTGCGGCTCGATAAAGATCTTTCCTTCGTCGCATTCCGCGGATCCGACTTTGTTTCCGTGCGCGTCATAGGCGCGGACAAACCACTCGCCGTCCCAGCCGTCGGCAAGAAGAGCCTTCTCCATCTCGGCCACTTCCTTCAGCGCGCGGTCCGCCTCCTCGTTTTTATTAAGGAGCCTGCACAGATCCGCATACTCGCGGCCGTATTTCACAAACATTCCGCCGATGAAGACGGATTCCGCAACCGGTCCCTCACTGGGCCCGAAGGTCTGGAAGCTCTCGCCCGGATGCTCCGAGAAGCAGTTGAGGTTCAGACAGTCGTTCCAGTCGGCGCGGCCTATGAGCGGCAGCTTGTGGGGACCCTTGTGATTTACGGTATAGTCGAAGGATCTCGTCAGATGCTCGAAGAGGGTTGTCGCCACCGACATGTCGTTGTCATAGGGAACCATCTCGTCGAGGATTGTGAGATCGCCGGTCTCGCGGATGTAGGCGGAGGTGCCCGCGATCAGCCACAGCGGATCGTCGTTGAAGCCGGATCCGATGTCGGAATTTCCCTTCTTGGTGAGGGGCTGATACTGGTGATAAGCGGAGCCGTCCTGGAACTGCGTTGAAGCGATGTCGATGATTCTCTGTCTCGCGCGGTCCGGAATCAGATGCACGAAGCCGAGCAGGTCCTGACAGGAATCGCGGAAGCCCATTCCGCGGCCGATGCCGGATTCGTAGTAGGAAGCCGAGCGGCTCATATTGAAGGTGACCATGCACTGGTACTGGTTCCAGATATTCACCATGCGATTGACTTCTTCGCTGCCCGTTTTGACGTGGAAGATGCCGAGCAGGTCCTCCCAGTAGGCTTTCAGCTTGCCGAAGGAAGCCTCGACGTCCGCGTCTGTCTGATAGCGGGCCATCATCTTTTCGGCCGGTGCTTTATTGATGATGCCTCTCTTCATCGCATCGAAATCATCCGCGCCCTTCTGGCCTTCCCATTTTTCTTCAACAGGATTCTCGCAGTAGCCCAGAACAAACACAAACGATCTGGATTCGCCGGGTTCAAGCGTCACATCGAGGCAGTGGGACGCGATCGGATACCAGCCCGAGGCGACGGAGTTTTTCGATTCGCCGCTTACCACCGCTTCCGGTGCCTCCGGTCCGCTGTAAGGCCCGAAGAAATCGTCGCGGCTCGTGTCGAAGCCGGCGATGGGGGCATTTACCGTATAGAGGGCGTAGTGATTGCGCCTCTCGCGGTATTCCGTCTTGTGGTAAATGGTGCTGCCGATGATTTCGAGCTCGCCGGTGGAGAGGTTGCGCTGGTAGTTGGTCATGTCATCCATGGCGTTCCAGAGGCACCATTCCACATAGGAGAAGAGCTTTAATTCTTTCTTTTTGTCACTTTGATTGGTGAGGCGGATCCGCTGGACTTCACAGGTGTCGTCCATAGGAACAAAGACAAGGACATCGGAAGCGATGCCGTTCTTTGAGGAGGTGAATTTCGAATAGCCCAGACCGTGACGGCACTCGTAGCTGTCAAGCGGGGTTTTCGTGGGCTGCCAGGCCGGATTCCAGATCGTGTCCCCGTCCTTAATATAGAAGTACTTGCCGTTGTTGTCGAACGGGACGGAGTTGTATCTGTAGCGCGTGATGCGAAGGAGCTTCGCATCCTTATAGAAGGAATAGCCTCCGCTTGTGTTTGAGATGAGTGAGAAGAAATCCTTTGAGCCGAGGTAATTGATCCAGGGCAGGGGGGTCTTCGGGGTTGTGATAACGTATTCCCTGTTCCGGTCATCGAAATAGCCGAATTTCATAAAACAGAATCTCCTTTTTACTTAACATATTAAGGTGTATGCTGCGTGGTACTTTTGTAAAGAAAGGGGTCTGGCTTTTACGAAAACGATTAAGCAAACAGGCCCACTATGCCTCATGTATGACCATTATAGGGGCTGGATGCTGATAAATCAAGGTTTTTCTTGTTTCTGTACTTAACGGTTCTTTCTGGATTTTACTATCCCGGACGCTGCAAAAGATGCCGCGCAAAACCCATTTATATGGAAGAAAACGATTACTTTACTGTGTAAAGCTTACAAAAACCGCACCGGATATTTGTGAAAATACGAAAACATCGAAAATATGACTAAAATATTAACATTTGCCCTTGCGTGTCTGTGAAAAGTGGAGTATAGTCTTCTTACGAAAACGTTTAAGGCTTTCGGACGGGAAACTACTGAGGAGGTGCGCCGGATGGTTTCGATGAAAGATATTTCGATCAGATGCGGCGTCTCGGTAGCAACGGTCAGTAAAGCATTGAACGATCACAGCGACATCAGCGAATCGACAAAGCGGCTTGTCCGCAACTGCGCGCAGGAGATGGGATATTTTCCGAACTCCTCTGCCAGGGCTCTCAAGACAAACAGAACATTCAATCTGGGAGTTCTCTTTGTGGACAGAGCGAGAAACGGACTCACACATGACTTTTTCGCCAGGGTGCTGGACAGCTTTAAGGTGACGGCCGAGGCGAAGGGATATGACCTGACATTCATCAACTGCGACCGGACGACACAGCGGATGACCTATCTGGAGCACAGCCGTTACAGAGGAGTGGACGGAGTGGTGATCGCCCATGTGGATTTCGATCAGAGCGAGGTGGCGGAGCTGATCCGGAGCGAGATTCCGGTAGTTACGATTGACCACAGCTTTGACAACAAGCCCTCGGTTATCTCCGACAACATCCACGGCATGCAGGAACTGGTTGAATATATCGCGGGACGCGGGCACAAGAAGATCGCTTATATAAATGGAGGCGACAAGGCAACCTCCTCGGTCACGAGGAACCGCATCGGCAGCTATTACAGGACGATGTCCGAGCTGGGACTTCCGACACCGGAGGAATACATGATCGACGCGGATTACAGGAATCCTCTCGCCACTCATGACGCGACGCTGAAGCTCCTGGCCCTGCCGGATCCGCCGACCTGCATCCTCTGCCCGGACGACCTGTCGGCCATCGGCTGCATCAATGCCCTTAACGAGAAGGGGCTCAAGGTTGCCGAAGATGTCTCCATCGCCGGGTACGACGGAATCGACATCGCCAAGTATCTCGAGCCGAAGATCTGCACGATCGAGCAGGACACAGGTACGATAGGAAAGAAGGCGGCCGAGAAGCTGATCGGGATGATCGAGCATCCGAAGACGACGCTGATCGAGAGAGTGATCGTGGAAGGAAGGCTCCTGCCCGGCAACTCAATCGCCCAGGTCGGGTAATAACATTGGTATCAAAAGCTGCACAGGCAGCAGAAGATAAAACTCATTTCTCAAAGCTATACAAGGAGGATGGAAAATGAAGAAACAGTTAATCAGTGCACTTCTTTGCGCAACAATGGTCACCGGAACGCTTGCAAGCGCGGGTGTTGTCTTTGCTGACGATGCTTCCGCTGAGGGCCCCGTTCTCAACATCCAGTGCTGGAATGAAGAGTTCAAGAGCCGCCTGACGGATCACTATCCGGGCTATGAAGAAGTTGACGCGACACACGGCAAGATCGGTGATGTCGAAGTCGTCTGGACAATTACTCCGTCTGATGACAATGCTTATCAGAACAACCTTGACACGATTCTTCCCGACAACGAGAGCTCTTCTGATCCGGTTGACCTGTTCCTGGTCGAAGCTGACTACGCTCTGAAGTATGTCAACAGCGATATCGAAGTCACAGAGAAGGTTGCTGATCTCGGCCTCACAGAGGATGAGCTGGCAAATCAGTATCAGTACACAAAGGATGTTGTTACGGATGCCAACGGCGATCTGCGCGGCGTTTCATGGCAGGGCTGCCCCGGCCTTCTGATCTACAACCGCGAAGCGGCGAAGGAAGTCCTCGGCACGGATGATCCTGCCGAAGTTCAGGAATACGTTAAGGATTGGGATACCTTCAACGAGACAGCTGCCAAGCTCAAAGAGGCAGGCTACAACGCTGTTTCCACAGTGAACGACACCTATCGTGTTTACGCCAACAACACCACATCTAAGTGGGTTGACGACGAAGGCAAAATCAACATCGACCCCAACATTGAGAAGTGGGTTGAGGACTCCAAGGCACTCGTAGACGCCGGCGAGACCACCACAAACGAGCTGTGGTCCGATGACTGGAACAAGGGCTTCTATCCGGAAGGCAAGGTATTTGCTTACTTTGGACCGGCTTGGCTCATCAACTTCTGCATGGCTGCTGATACAGAAGGCTCCATCGCTCACGACGGCGGCTGGGGTGCATGCGTAGGACCGCAGGGCTTCTACTGGGGCGGCACATGGATCTGCGGCGCGAAGGGCACAGACAACCCGACTCTCGTTGCCGATATCATGAGACAGCTCACAACCAACGAAGAGATCATGACAGACATCGTGAAGGCTGACAATGACTTCGTGAACAACAAGCCGGCTATGGAAGCTGCTGCTGAAGATGACAGCTATGCATTCGCAGTGCTCGGCGGC
>CACZQS010000067.1 GCA_902783325.1 uncultured Lachnospiraceae bacterium | reverse complement strand
TAACATAGTGAGAATTATATAGCAAGGCGGTGCAAAAAGCAAATGCCGTCGTTACGATTTCACGGATTTCGCGGACTTGCCGTTCTGCACCAAACAGGTTAATATATAGGATAATCGAGGGTAAGGAAAGGACGGAAACCGGAATGAAAAGGGCTGATTTCAAAAAGATTGAACACATTGAAGAATCTTTTTTCAGCATCGATGAATCGAAAAAGCAGATGGAGCTGACGCTCGCGTATGAGAGTCCGGATGAAATATTCCAGCATACCTACAAAGCGAAGCTGCCTGTCCTGAGCGATGAGTTTATTGAGGCAATCGAGCGGCCTTTTGATTATGTCTCGTCAAAATACAAGATTGACCTGACCGTCCGCTTTGCCGACATGGGCGGATACACGGCGGAGGAACTGGATCAGATCCTTCGCATGAACCTGGATCTGCGGATCAAAGGTCTGCTGAATGATTCGCGCGCTCAGACAAAGCTTGCAAACAGCCTGATCGTAATCGGCATTCTCTCATTCCTGATAATGATCCTGATCAGCAACCATTGGACGACAGAGTCCATCTGGAAGGATATATTCTTCTACATCGCCGATATCTCCACCACGGTTGCGTTCTGGGAAGCGCTGACGATGCTGGTCGTTGAAAAAGAAGAAAAAAGGACACATCTGAGGAATCTGAAGAATCGTTTTGTCTCGATCCGGCTGATTCAGGACGATGCCGAACAGGAACAGGAACAAGAGCAAAGCCTTTAAAAGGAATATGAGATGAAGTATCGCTGCCTTGTGCTGGATCATGATGATACGGTAGTCAACAGTACCGCTACCATTCACTATCCGGCCTTTGTGGATTATATGAAGGTGGTCAGACCACAGATTCATATGACTCTGGATGAGTATTTTGCCCTGAATTTTGATCCGGGCGTGGTCGCACTGTTCCGTGACATCTGCGGACTGAGTGAAGAAGAAATGCGGCAGGAAGAGCTTTCCTGGCAGGAGTATGTGCGCACCCGCATTCCGAAGGCCTATGACGGGATCAGGGAGATCCTTATACGCTTTCGCCGGGAAGGCGGCCTGATCTGTGTGGATTCCCATTCTTACAGCCACTATATCCGGCGGGACTACGCCCATAATGATCTGCCCGAACCGGATCTGGTCTTCGGCTGGGACCTGGAACCCGAGAAGCGAAAACCCGCTCCTTTTACGATTTTCGAGATCGAGAAGCGTTTTGACCTGAAAAGCGGAGAGCTGCTGGTTGTGGACGATCTGAAGCCCGGGCACGATATGGCCCGGGCTGCAGGTGTTGCCATAGCCGGCGTCGGCTGGGCAAATAATGTGCCGCAGATCGAAAGCTTCATGAAATCAAACTGTGATTTTTATTTCAAAGAAGTCTCGCAGCTGCGCGATTTTCTTTTCTGACTTTTTCCGGATTCAGAAGGTGGCGTCGTAGTCGAAAGTGCCCCACGGCGTCTGCTGATGCCACATGGCATCCGACTTGCTGAGCGCCTTGATCTCCTCCGCTGTGATTGCAGTGCCCCTCTCGGAGGAGAGCACGATTCCTTCAGAGAGAAGGGAGGTTTTGAGGGCAATCAGCGGAGTATCATAACGTGTTTCCTCCGTCAGGACCCCTGTCAGATAGTTGTACCAATGCTGCTGGTTGTCAAACCACTGCGTCATAAGCGGATCGTAATGCTTCAGATCCTGCATGTTCTCATAGGGTCGATAATCTGTCGTCACGGCAAATCCGAACTCATCCAGCCCGGTATAGGTAAGCGTAGGCCGGATCACCTCGGGAAGCTGGCCAAAGGGAGGCATCCCCATAGACCAGTCGCCTCCGAAGGCATCCGGGATGCTGTATTGCAGGCCGCCCCTCGAGCCAGTGATATAGCTGTGACCCGCCTCACTTACATTGGTCGCATTTGCTTCGCATATTTCAAGAGAGAGTCCGTTTTTAAATACAGCAAATCCGACGCCCATCTCCTCGACGCCCATGGGGCGGTGCACGGCATACTGATTGCTGTCGGCCCAGTCCGGATTGCCGATGTGTACTTTCTGATGGAGCTTTCCGAGAACAACATCCACCTCCGGCAGACCGAGAAGAAACAGCATCTGTCCGATGTGGTAGATTCCTGTGTCAATGAGCACGCCGTGTCCGGCCATAGCCTTATCCTGATAGCTCTCAGACAGACCGGCTGCGGAGCGGTCGACATGAGGGCGCCGGCGCCAGAGCGTTTCTGACACCCTTGCGTGGTAGATCTCCCCCAGCTTACCCGCATCAATCAGTTTTTTCGCAATCAATGTCTGAGCAGAAAACAGAGAACTGATCTGGACCGCCAGCTTCCTGCCGGTGGCTTTGGCGCAGTCGTAGACCAGCTTGCTGTCATAATAGGTGGCGCTCATGGGCTTTTCCAGATAGCAGTCATATCCGGCCTTCATGACATACAGAGCAATCGGCGCGTGCAGGTTGTTGAACACACAGACATCCACTGCATCGATGTCATCCCTTTTCAGCATCTCCCTGAAATCCGTATACAGATCCTTCTCAGGCAGATGGTACTGCTCACCCCATTTCTTCAGAACACTCTCATTAATATCCGCTGCTGCAACGATCTTTGCCTCCGGTATATGTGACCAGACCTTCATATGCCGATGTGAAATCGTTCCGGTTCCGATTATTGCAATTCTGACCGACTTGCCCATACCTGCTTCCCTCCGTTATTGGTGATTATTCCACGGCTTTACGACAAAAATGCAACACAAATGCATAAGGTGTGCCATCTGCATACATCAGGAACGCCCCGGCGTTCTTGCCGCCGGAATATACCCGTACGTAATCCGGCACAAAATCAAAGATCACTGAAATAAGCCTTTAACTCTTCTTTGTTGTGAAGGACTGTCTCTAAAGCTCCGTAAAGCATATTGTTATCATATCCGTCCATGAAAGAACGCACATCTGTCTTGTATCCTACACACCGTTTGCCTTTTGCATAGCAATATCCCAGTTCAAAACACGCTCCTTCATCAGGAACCCGCCCATCAAGCAGGAATAAGATAACGTCACACCAATCCAAATGCTCGCAATCAAGTTGGAACAGATATTTACGCTTAGGCATACCGTTAATCATATCGGGCAAATCTGCAACACATCCCCCTTCCCGCTGCGGAAGAAAGGTTTCATGCCCGCACGAACGAATAATAGTATCTATATTCTCATTGAATTGTCGTTCGCCTTCCGAAAATAGCGGACCTGCTATATATACTTTTGTACTTGCTTTCATAGAATCGATTCCCCATACTTAAATGAGTCCAGTAATTGGACGTCGGG
>CACZQS010000066.1 GCA_902783325.1 uncultured Lachnospiraceae bacterium | reverse complement strand
ATCCTGGCGCATGAGAATAAGTATATTACACTGCAGACACCGATTACTGTCCGCATTTCCAAAAAACTTGAGAACGGCAATTTGGTCAGCGCCAATATCGACAGCACCCTCGGAAGACTGCTGTTCAACGAAGTGATCCCGCAGGACCTCGGTTTCCAGAAGCGCGTCACCGGGGAGGACCAGTTAAAGCCCGAGATCGATTTCCTTACAGATAAGAAGAAGCTGAAGGAGATCCTGTGGAGGACGATCAACCTCCACGGCGCGACAGTCACGGCGGAAGTGCTCGACAACGTCAAGGCGATGGGATACAAGTACTCCACGATCGCGGCGATGACCGTTTCCATTTCGGATATGACGGTTCCGCCCGAAAAGCCGGAGCTGATCGCCCAGGCGCAGGCGAAGGTCGACGAGGTCACGAAGAATTACCGCAGGGGCTTAAGCACCGAAGAAGAGCGCTACAAGGAAGTCATCGATATCTGGAAAGAGACCGACAGCGAGCTCACCAAGAAGCTGCTCGGCGGACTCGACAAGTACAACAACATTTTCATGATGGCCGACTCCGGCGCCCGCGGATCCAGCAAGCAGATCAAGCAGCTGGCCGGCATGCGCGGACTGATGGCGGATACGACCGGTCACACGATCGAGCTGCCGATCACGTCGAACTTCCGTGAAGGCCTCGACGTTCTGGAGTACTTCATGTCGGCGCACGGCGCCAGAAAGGGTCTGTCCGATACGGCTCTGCGTACGGCCGACTCCGGTTACCTGACCCGCCGTCTGGTCGACGTCTCTCAGGAGCTGATCATCCGCGAGACCGACTGCGCGGTCGGCAGGGACGAGATTCCCGGCATGTGGGTGAAGCGCTTTGCGGAAGGCGAGAACGACAAGGAAGAGATCGAGCCTCTTGAGGAGCGCATCCGCGGCCGTTTCGCGGCCGAGACCGTCTACGACAAGGACGGCAATATCATCGTCAAGGCGAATCACATGATCACGCCGAGACGTTCCGAGCGCATCGTAAATGAAGGCGTCGACGCCAACGGCGAGAGAGTCAAGCAGGTCAAGATCCGCACGATCCTCACCTGCCGCTGCAAGATCGGCATCTGCGTCAAGTGCTACGGCGCGAACATGGCCTCCGGCGAAGCGGTGCAGGTCGGTGAGGCGGTCGGCATCATCGCGGCCCAGTCCATCGGCGAACCCGGCACGCAGCTGACGATGAGAACCTTCCACACCGGCGGCGTTGCCGGCGGCGACATCACACAGGGTCTTCCGAGAGTCGAGGAGCTCTTCGAGGCGAGAAAGCCGAAGGGCGACGCGGTCATCACGGAGATTCCGGGAACGGTCCAGATCATCGACAGCAAGAAGAAGCGCGAGGTCATCGTGACCAACGAGGATGCGCCGGAAGGCAGCAAGGAGCGTCAGAAGACCTACCAGATCAAGTACGGCTCACGCTTACGCGTCGCGGACGGCGAGTATATCGAAGCCGGCGCGCCGCTGACCGACGGTTCCATCAACCCGCACGACATCATCAAGATCCGCGGTGTCCGCGCCGTCCAGGACTACATGCTGTGCGAGGTCCAGAAGGTTTACCGCCTGCAGGGCGTGGATATCAACGACAAGCACATCGAAGTCATCGTGCGCCAGATGCTCCGCAAGATCCGCATCGAGAAGAGCGGCGACACGGACTTCCTGCCCGGTTCCTTAGTGGACCACCTCGACTTCGAGGATATGAACGAAGAGCTGATCCGCGAGGGCAAGGAGCCCGCGGAGGGAACCCGCGTGGTGCTCGGTATCACGAAGTCCGCGCTGGCGACCAACTCGTTCCTTAGCGCGGCGTCCTTCCAGGAGACCACCAAGGTCCTCACCGACGCGGCCATAAAGGGCAAGGTCGACCCGCTGATCGGCCTCAAGGAGAACGTCATCATCGGCCAGCTGATTCCGGCCGGCACGGGACTGAGGCGCTACCGCAGCGTCCACCTCGACACCGACGAGAAGATCGAGGCGAGGAAGTCCGCCGAAGCGGATGCCCGCGCCCGCGGCTACCTGGACGATGAGATCTACGACGACGAGCCCGAAGAGGAGAGCGTCCTCGAGGAAGTCAATGAGGACATCAGCGACATCGAAGAATTCGAGGAGACCGTCCGTGAGGAAGAGGCGGCGGAAAGCGTAGAAGAATAAGTTATGTAAACGAATATGACAGTGGGGACAGTCCCCACTGTCATATTTGTTTACATAAGATCGGAGCAGCCAAAAATACAACTTTCTTACGATAAATCATCCCGCAATCGTAAGAAATTGTGATTGAATTCTGCTTTCCGATGCGGGATAATAGTCGCAGGGGATTCCAAAAGGCGCTCCGTCCGGAGCGCGTCATTCCAGATCGAAAACAATAGAGAATATTAACGGCACACTGCCTCCGGCGAGCGGAAGCGCCCGCGCGGGGACAATGTGCCTTTTTGTATAGTGCGTAGATGTTATGGATGAATGTGCGATTGCTGCGGCAGGCTCTCTATATGGCGGAAAATACGAGGTGCTGAAGGTACTCGGCAGGGGCGGGTCCGGGACCGTGTATCTGGTCGCGGATACGAATCTTCACAAGAAATGGGCCATGAAGGTGGTCCGGAAAGCGGATTTCCCGGGCGGCGGAAAAGCATTATTTACGGAAATGGAGCTGCTCGCCAAGCTGTCCCACCCGCGCCTTCCGAGAATTGTCGATGCGGTGGAGACTAAAGAGGAGCTTGCCGTCGTCATGGACTATATCGAAGGCCGGACGCTCGCGGAAGTGGTGGAGACGGAGGGCGTTCAGGAACCGGGGACGGTGGCGGCATGGGGACTGTCCCTGGCGGAGGTCCTTGTCTATCTTCACAGCCGGCAGCCGCCCGTCATTTACCGGGATATGAAGCCCGCCAACGTGATGCTTCAGCCAAATGGGGAAGTGATTCTCTTCGACTTAGGCATCGCGAGGGAGAGGCGGGAGGAGGGCGGAAGCACGGTCAGCCTCGGCACATACGGTTACGCGGCGCCCGAACAGCTGGACGGGACAAACGAGTGCGATGCGAGAACGGATCTCTACAGCCTCGGCATGACGATGTATCACCTGCTGACCGGAAAAAAGCCGTGGGAGAACCTGCACCGCCTGCCCGATTTAAGTGAAATCGCGCCCTCGGTTCCGGCGGAACTTGCCGGAATCATCGAGAAGTGCACGAGGACTGACAAGGAGTGCCGCTATGAGAGCGCCGCCGCACTTGCCTCCGCGCTGCGCCATTTTTTAAGCAGGAAAGCGGAAACAAAACACGGCACCGCCGCAGGTGCGCCGCCCCTCCCGGACCGGACGCGCAGCCGGATAGAGAAGTGGTGGAGAAAGGAGAAACGAAAAGTGGTGATCGGAGCTGCAGCCTTCTTCACGGGAGTGGCCGGATTTGCATTTGCCGCGTCCGGGAGAGCAGAAGCGAGGCGCGAACTGAACCGGAATTATCAGCGGATCCTGATGGAAGCGGATGCGATCGCGGAGCGGGGCGCGGCGGACGGACTGTACCTCCGCGAGGCGACGGAAAAGTACACGGAAGCGGCGGACCTCATGCCGGGAAACGAAGAGGCTTACATGCGCATCCTGGATTACTGCCTTGAGATGGGAAAGACGAGAACGGGACTGCAGATCGTCTGCTCGCGGATCGACTCCGGCGAGGGCGGCATCGACCGTTCCCCGGAGCTTCTGTTCCGCGTCGCGCAGATCTGGTTTTGCGGAAATGCCTCCGACGAGACCTTCTCCCCGGACTATCGCAAGGCAGCCCGGTATTTTGCGATGGTGGACAGGCGCCATTTCCCGGAATCCGTTTACTACGCCTCCCTGGCCCAGGCGATGAGCTCCACGGGAGGCCCCTCGGACTGGAAGCACATCGCCGAGATGCTGCTGCGATTCGAGGAGTACAACGAAGGACTGCCCTCGCGGGAGAGCCGGATCCGGAACCGCCAGATGGCAGCCGGCATCTACACGGTGAACCGCTACGCCCTCGAAGCGGTCGGCACGGATGCCTACGGCGCGGCGGTCCGCCTGCTCGAAGCGGCCCTTCGGGATCTGGAGAAGGCGGATGCGGAGGAGACCGGCGCTCTGCTCCCGGAAAGCGATCTTAAGGAGAGGGCGGCCATGAGACAGCGCATCTTTATGAATCTCGGAGCTGCTTACGCGGCGAAAGCGGCGCGGGACCTGGATCCGGACAGCTGCGAAAAAGCGGCTGCCTGCTACGAGGAGCTGCTTGCGATGACCGCGGAGGAGGAAGAGAAGACCGGAAAAACGGAATCGGACACCGGGGAGATCCGCGTGCGCCTTGAAAATGTGAGGAAGCTGGAGGAACAGATCCGAAAGGAAGGAGATCGCGCTTATGAGAGGTAAGTCGGGAATCACATGCGGAAAGAGAGGTACAGTGTGGATGCGGGCGGTGTGCACAGCCGGCGTCTGTCTGCTGGCATGGACCGGAACGGTTTTGTATGCAGCAGACGACCTGTGGCTTCCCGAGGAGCAGGAAAGCAGTTCCGCCGGCTGGCCGGAGACGAATGCAGAACCGGAAGCAGAGCCGGAATACGACTCCGAGCTCTATTGGATCGCGGAGTCGGAAGAATATAATGACAACCAGGAATACCCGGAGGCAGATAAGGTAACTGCTCCTGACGCAGAAGCCCTGAAGTCACAGGGGGCCGCGACGGACTCCCCGGATCAAGAATCGGGGCCGGAACAGGAGCCGGATCCTTTCCTGTATGCGTACATGGAGCTTGAGGACGGCGCGGCCGTCTGTATGAGCGGCGGCATGCACTCATCGGACGGGCACTGGTACTACCGCGCGGATAACTGCGGCGTCCGCATCGTCATCGTACCGGGCCTTCCTTACCGCATCCTGTTTGACGGCGCAGACCGCACGGAAGAGGCCGTTCTCACGGAGACACCGGAGGGTGCCGTCGTGTGTACCTATTCCGCCGCGCAGGTTTCATCCTACTGCCCGGACGACGGCACTCACTTCATAGAAGTGGACACTCCTTATGAAACGGGCATCACCGCCGAATCCTCGGAGGGCGTGGAGACGGACGGCCGCGCCGCGTATTTCCTGCTGGACCGGGTTCCTCCCGTCTGCGAAGTCAGGATCGAGGCGCCGGAGGCAGCGAAGCAGAAGAAGGCGAAGGGAAGCGGGCGTTATTATTTCAACGCGCCGTTCCGGGTCACATTTTCCTTTTCGGACGCAAATCTGGATCCCGCTCTCATAGAGGTCAGAAAGGGATCCCTGAAGGAAGGGGAGTACGACTGCTCGGAGGCGGAGATCGCGGCATTTCCGGAACAGATCCTGCTCACCGGCACCGAAGCTGTCGACGAAGTGGGCGAGGACGGTCTCTACCGCTATCTCGTCGCGGGCGGCGACAAGGCAGGCAATCTCCCGATCCCGGGAAATGACAGCTTCTCCGCGGACGGAGCCACCGCCTATATCGCCCTGCAGCAGAAGGAACCCAAGGGGACCTTAAGCGTCTTGTCCGACAGCAGCCTCCATTTTTCGATGAATTCGGAGGGAAAAATTCTGCAAAAAGGGAGTATGGGAAGCGCCGAAGAAGCAGTGCTGCTTTTCGAGACGGACCCGGTGCACACCCACATTCCGGTCAGCGTCCGCTGCGTGATCTCCGCCTCTCCGAAGCTGGGGAGCAAAAAATACAAATCCAAAAACAGTTCCCTGGGAGCGGCACTCAGAATTCCCATCAAAGGCCGGCACCGCTTCCGCGTGAAGGAGTGGACCATGACCGACCTTGCCGGCAACACCTGCACGGCCTCCATGCCGGAGTCATTTCTGCTGGATCCGGAGCCGCCGAAGCTCTCCCTCAGCCTGGAGACAATAGCGGGCGGCAGCGTCCGGCTGAACATCAGCGCGGAGGATCCCGGAAAGGACCGGGGCGGAACCGGCTTAAGCGAAGTGAGCTGCCGGATCTCGCTCGGGAACTACGCGCAGGAGGAGACCCTGTATTCGGCCGGGAAGGAGCCGGTCTGGTCCTGGAGCGGCGGGACCGTCGCCGACAGCAGGCATTTTGAGGGAAATGACATCCGCGCCGAGGTCCGCGCCGTCGACCGGGCGGGCAACACGCAGTACGCGGTGCAGACCTTCACCATAGACGTGACGCCGCCCCGGGCCAGGCTGGTTTTCGGGGACGACCCGGTCCGGAACGGAATGTATTTTGCCGCGCCGCGTGAGGCCGTTCTGGAGATCTGCGACCGGAACTTCGATCCGGACGGCGTCTCCCTTACCGGGGGCGAGGGCCTTGTCCTCGGAGACTGGTACCGCATGAGGGACGAGGAGCAGGGCACGGTTTATGCCCGGGAGATCACGGCCGTCGGGGACGGCCTCTATGAGATCCGCGTGAGTGCGGAGGACCGCCTCGGAAACCGGACCGAGAGCGCGGAGATGAGCGGGGTTGCGGCTGAACACTTTGTGGTGGACACGATTCCTCCTGTCGTCCACGTCCTTGAAAATGGCGCCGCCCTTAAGTCCGGCACATATTTCCCGGACGAGAGGACCTTCCTCTTCAGCGTGGAAGACGCCAACTATGCGGATGAAGGAGAAATCCTTTTTTATAAAGAAGGCGAAGAGACGGAACACCTGTCCTTTCAGGACGGCCGCTCCGAGACGGAAATTACTGAGGACGGAGAGTATCTGGTGGAGGGCAGCGTCACGGACCTCGCCGGAAATACGAACGACAGCTTCGAGGTGCCGCCATTTGTCATCGATCACGTGCCGCCGGAAATCCGGGTGACCGGAGTGGAGGACGGCTCCGCAAACCGGGAGATCCTGCACGTAGAAGTGGAGATTCTCGACGAGCATCTGGATCCGGACTGCCTGGAGGTCAGCCTTGTGAAGGAGGGTGGGGAGGAAGTAACCGGCGGAGATCTTCCTGCCGGGACGGACGGATCCATGTCGGAAACACTTTCGGACAGGTCGGAGAAAACCGACGACGGCTACCTCCTCCGCCTCCCCGCCGTCGAGGAGGACGGGCTCTACCGCCTGCGCGCCGTCGGACATGATAAGGCCGGGAACGAAACGATAGAGGAAGTGACATTTTCAGAGAACCGGAACGGGACGGTGTTTGAGAGCGAACAGGGGGAGATAGCCGGCGACTGGACGGCTGAGCCCGTGAAACCTTCCTATAAGATTCATGACGTGGATGAGGTTTCCATCCTCAGCTTCAGCGTGAACGGGGAGGAGGTACCGTATCAGTACGAGAACGGCCGGATTGTGATGGGTGAGACCCTGAAGAATGACGGGCTCTACAAAGTGGCGCTTGAGACGATGGATGCCGCCGGACACCGGAGCGTGATGGAGCCCGAGACGATCGGCATCGACACCACGCCTCCCGAGCTTGAGATCAGCGGGATCTCCGGCAGCAGAAAGCTCTACTTCGAGCCTGTGGAGATTACGCTAACCAGTGACGACCCCGAGGCGGAGTATGCCGAACTTACCCTGGACGGGAAAAAGCTCGCGCCGAACGACTACACGAGGGCCGGCAGCCGCGTCGTCTTCAAAGTCAAGACCTTCGGGGAGCACTCCGTCACGGCGCAGCTCGTGGATCCCGCCGGCAACAAAAGCGAGAGCGTCACCAGGACCTTTATCCTCACGGACGATCCCTGGCTCCGCTTCACCGCGAACCCCGCGGTCATCGTATTCGCCATTGCGGCAGCGGCCTTCGGCACGGCCATGGCGGTCCGGGCTTATCGTTCGCGCGCGGCTAAAAAAACACTTGACTCACAAGATCCGGGAAGTATATAATAGTTGAGCGTGTTCAGAAAACACGTAAGTTTTTTTGTGCGCGTTCAATTTAAAATGCGCAGAACTTTAAAAACAACAGCCGAACCGCCGCATCTAAAAATGCGGACACCAAAAAGGAGGAAAATTCAAGGAATGCCTACATTTAACCAGTTAGTCAGAAAAGGAAGACAGACTTCTGCGAAGAAATCCAAGGCTCCGGCACTTCAGAGCAGCTTCAACTCCCTGAAGAACCGCCAGGTCAAGGCCAGCTCCCCGCAGAAGCGCGGCGTCTGCACAGCTGTGAAGACGGCTACACCGAAGAAGCCGAATTCCGCTCTCAGAAAGATCGCCAGAGTACGTCTCTCCAACGGAATCGAAGTGACATCCTATATTCCGGGCGAAGGCCACAACCTTCAGGAGCACTCCGTCGTGATGATCCGCGGCGGCCGTGTCAAGGACCTTCCGGGTACCAGATATCACATCATCCGCGGCACTCTTGATACCGCCGGCGTAGCGAACCGCAAGCAGGCCCGCTCCAAGTACGGCGCAAAGAGACCGAAGAAGTAATTAGCAAACAGATT
>CACZQS010000065.1 GCA_902783325.1 uncultured Lachnospiraceae bacterium | reverse complement strand
TCCAAGGAGATGCTCGAAGCCGCATCGAAGGTCACTTCGGAGGACATTGCAGCGGAAAGGCTGCATTCTGATGCCGTCTATATCCGCGAAGGAGACAAGACCTACGAGGTCTACTTAAGGAAAAACAGCTCCGACAATAATATCATCGCTTTCGTTTTTCCCTACACGGACGCAGCATATGCGATCCATGAACAGAGCGTCTTCTTTTCGGTTCTCTTCTTTATACTCGGAGCAGTCCTTATCACCTGGGCTTTCTCCGTGCTCATTCTCGTCCGGGTTCACATCCTCAACGACGAACAGGCAAAAGCCTTTTCCCCTAAGACAGTGGGACGGAAGATGCTGATCATCACTGCGGTTTTCAGCCTTGTTCTCGCCCTCTCGACTACTTTCGCGCACAGTCTCGTGAAGCTGTACGGCCAATACAGATTCATCAGCAGGTCCCTTGATATGCTCGAAAGCAAGGTCGACGAAAACAAAAAACATATCGAGATCGCCGAAAGAATACGCAAAGCCGCTTATGTCAATCACGGCACACACATCGCCGAATTTCTTTCCGAGTACCCCGAGCTCATGACAAAAGAAGAGCTGAAAACCTACTCGGACATGATCGGGACGGATTATCTCCTGGTTTTTGATCCCGACGGCAATGAAATCTTATCGGATTCAAAGTACTCCGGCCTTACCCTGGGAACCGACCCGAATTCGACCACTTATGAATTCCGCCGCCTCGCAACCGGCGTATCCTCTGTCGTCCACGACACTGAGGAAAGTGAACTGACAGGCCTTTCGCATGTCGTGATCGGAGTCAGCTTTCCCGAGGAAGAGGAAACCGGCGGATACAGATCACTGCTGCTTGCCGTCCCGCCGTCTGAGATCTATGATTCCGCTCTGGAAACAGTCAGTGACATCATGTCCACGATGACAATTGACGGAACGACAGCTCTTGCCGTAAACCCGGAGAACAAGGATATTGTGTACGCCAGCTCGGAAGACCTGATCGGCAAAGACGCGCAGATGCTGGGCCTTACTGAAACGGTTCTTCAGGACGGCTATTTTGAGTTCTTCACCTTCAACAACACTCCTTATTACGGAGCCGTCTCTGATTATGACGGTCTGTTCTTTGTTTACGCGGTCGAGCGGGTTCAAACGTATGGAACACTCGGCAAATACATGCTCATCACATTTATCCTGTCGTTCCTTCTCCTTGGGGTTGTCGCTCTCTATATGAGCTTCGGATACAAAAAGAATTTCGGAAAATATTCAAAGACAGGAATCGTTCTTGACGACGGGATGGAGGAAATAACCCTGGCAGGCGGCAGAACAAAGCTGTCCATGGATCCGTCAAAGAGATGGCTTCTCTCCGTATCCTCACACGGAAGGCGCACCCCGCTGCATAACGCGATCATCACTCTGCAAACCCTTTTTGTATTTTTTGCCGCAGCAGTCGGCATCAGCGTCTTAAGAGGCGCGACCGATTCCCAGCGGTCGGTCTTCATGTACATCATCGGAAGAAAATGGACCAGAGGCTTTAACTCTTTCGCCATTGCAGACATCATTCTGCTCTTCGTGGTCGTGTTCCTGAGCGTGATCGTGATCAAATTCGTTCTGTTTCTTCTGAGCACGGTACTGGGAACCAAAGGCGAAACCATCTGCCGGCTTTTATACAACCTCGTCAACTACATCGCAATCGCCGTTTTCTTTTATTACATGTTCTATTTCCTCGGCTTTGACTCGAATACCCTGCTCGCCTCACTGGGTCTTGCCACCTTCGCGCTCTCTTTAGGCGCCAAAGACCTGGTCACGGATATTCTCGCCGGCCTCTCCATCGTGTTCGAAGGAGACTATCAGGTCGGCGATATCATCGACGTCGGCGGCTACCGGGGCACGGTCCTTGAGATCGGAGTGCGCACCACAAAGCTGGAAGGCCGCGGCGGAAACATCAAGATCATCGGGAACAGGGACGTCAAGAACGTGATCAATATGACCCGCAAGACCTCCTGGTACCCGCTTGAGATCAAGATCAGCCTGGACCAGGATCTGGAGGCTGTCGAGTCGCTCTTTAACGAATCGCTTCCGGCGATCGGAGAATCCATCCCCGAGATCATCAGCGGTCCCTTCTACAGGGGCATCCTCTCCATGGGAAACGGATCTGTCACGCTCTCCATCATCACAGAATGCAACGAAGCAGATTTCTATAAGGTACAGCGCAGTGTGAACCACGAGATCCGGAAGCTCCTCACCAGCCACGGAATCAAAATTCTGTAACTCCCTGCGGCATCAAAGCTTCGAAGCGGCCGCCGCGATCTGCGCCGCAAGAGCGGCGTTGTTGTACACGAGACGTATATTGGATTCCAGGCTGTCGCCGCCTGTCAGGTCTTTCACCTTCGCGAGGAGGAAAGGCGTGCACTCCTTGCCGTGGATCCCGAGTGAATCCATCTCCGCCAGTGCCTGATCGATGGCGCGGTTAATGACCTTCGGGTCCATCGAATATTCTTCCGGTATGGGATTGGTCAC
>CACZQS010000064.1 GCA_902783325.1 uncultured Lachnospiraceae bacterium | reverse complement strand
CGGCAAGAGACATTGCTCTCCAATAGCACAAAGCCGCAAGAATGCCTTCGGCCAGAATCAGTATGAGCGTCAGGATCTTATGATCCATGCGCGTGCCGAGAAAAACCGACAGCACGACAAGTCCCATGCTCACTAACAGGTTTGGCAGCACGTAGAGGGTGGCCGCAGCACCCTGCTTGACCACTTCCACCTCATTCTCCCAGTCGAGACGCATATGCCTGATCCCGCACACACATCCCCAGGCCGTAGAAAAGGCACAGAGCACGATGCCGAGGATCAGATACAGGACCAGATCTGCCGCCGGGGTCCTTGCGGATATGCCGATGCACAGCACCGCAAAGATCATGAACGGGACCGTCAGATACATATTGAAGAGCATTTTTCCCTTATAGATGGTTTTGTTCCCGATCGGCAGGCTCTTGATAATCCAGTAGTTTTTCCCCTCGAGAGAAGGGGAACACGCGGTTGAGGCCAGCATGCCTATAAAGAAATAGACAATATAAGGGATCGCCGGCTGCAGCATATAGGAATCAATCGGAGCCCCGTGCGTCACGAATCCCACGATCCTGTCAAACCCTATTATTAACGTCAGAATTGCCAGCAAAGAAGCGAGAATATTCCCCATGCCCGCCTGCGTCATGTACAGAGTGGATCCGGTCAGCCTCCGGAACTCCTTAAATGCGATAGCCTGGAGGACACTCCGCTTCTTCTGGGCGGTCATCTTATAATTCTTCGCCGCGGCATGCGACTTGAGCGCGGAGTTGATGTTTCTGTAGGACTTTCCGACGATCATGAACACGACGGCAAACAGCACCGCACTTACTCCGGCCAGAAGCAGGATGGACAGAGGATCAAGTTTCAGCACCGCATCCGCAAACCAGCGGGCAGGCAGATAGATCCCCGCCGCGTTCCCTGTCATCCGGGATGCCGTCTCGAGCGTCATCTGCACCTTGTTATTCCTGAACATCGCCTCAATAATGAAGCGAAGGGAAAATCCGAAAATGATCAGAACAAAGGTAAGGACGGTCTGAATGATGTTCGTCTTTCGAAAACCCGAACTGACCCTCGCGATCAGGAAGCCTAAGAAGGCCGCGATCAGCATCGGGATGACCGGAAGGAAGAGAGACAGAATAATCCATACCGGGTAAACCAGGAAAAACGGACGGGCAAAGTACCCGTATCCTGCCATCATCGCGAGGGCTATGCTCAGATACCACGGCAGGCTCTTAATATACATATACAGGAACTTGCAGGCCGCAACCGTACTTGCCTCAAAGGGAAGCGACATCAGCATATCATATTCTTTAAAATGGAACAGATATCCGTTCGTCTTAAAAAGTGTAAACACAAATGAAAGCGCACTGATCGTGAGCGCGCAGATCACCGGCGCGCCGTCGATGAGCCCGAACTTTCCGTAACCGATGCAGATCACAATGCACAGCCCTATCAGCATCGCATACAGAACGGCCGTGCCGATCGCGGCACCTATGACCCTGCCCCGCTTTTTTTTGTCCTTCGAGTGCTTAATAATATTTCCCGCGCTCGTGGACTTAAGCAGCGTCTTCAGGAGAAGCATCCCATTATTCTTCATTGTCTGCCTCCAGGAATGCCTCCTCTAACGAATGTCCTTCCGTGAGCTCCTCCATGGTTCCGGACGCAATGATACGTCCGTGCTTGATGATCGCCACTTTATTGCACAGCTTCTCGGCCACATCCAGCACATGGGTGGAAAAGAAGATCGCAGTGCCCTCCCTGCACATCTCATGCATGATTTCTTTCAATATATAGGACGCTTTCGGATCAAGCCCGACAAACGGCTCGTCGAGAACCAGGAGCTTTGGCTTGTGGATGAGCGCGGAGATGATCGCCACCTTCTGCTTCATGCCGTGGGAATAGGAGCTGATCAGATCTCCGAGAGCATCCGTTATCTCGAACAGGTCGGCGTATTTCTTAATGCGCTCCTCTCTATCAAAGGCGCTGAGTTCAAAAACATCGGCAACAAAATTTAAAAACTGGATTCCTGTCAGGTTCTCATAGAGATCCGGATTATCCGGGATATAAGCCGTGACCTTCTTGCATGCCAAGGGCTCGTCTTTCACAGAGTGGCCGTCTATGAAGATCTCGCCCTCCGTAAAATCCAGCACGCCCACTACCGCACGGATCGTTGTGGATTTGCCCGCGCCGTTATGACCGATGAAGCCGCAGATATCCCCGCTCTCCACACTAAGCGTCACGTCGTCAGCGGCCTTTTTGCCTCCTCCGTACGTCTTTGAATAGTGTCTGATCTCAAGCATTGTCTCTCATCTCCGTTTCATATATATTAAAACCTTTATTTTTTTGAGAGTATCATATTTGAAGGCTGATTTCCAGCCAAAACGGACAGGTAAGAAGGTCCCTTTTTCATGCAAGGGAATGCTTTACACAAGAACACTTTTCCATTAAAATTTATGGTAAGAGGTTTGTGAAAAACACACTTTTTAAGGAGGAAGAATCTATGAAAGTACTCGGTATTTCCATGGGGCGCAAAAACGAGCGCAGTGATATCTACTGCAAGCAGGCCCTGATGGGGGTAGAGGCAGCGGCGAAGGCATCCGGCAAGGATATCGAAGTCGAATTCATCAACACCGTTACACTTGATATCGGGCAGTGCCGCGGCTGCGGCGCCTGCAGCAAGGCACCGGACGGCAAGATCAAGTGCATCCTGAAAGACGATTACCTGATGCTTGAGGAGAAGATTCTCGACGCGGACGGCATCATCATCGTCGCACCTGTCTATTCAGTAGGCATCGTGGGACAGCTGAAGAATCTCACCGACCGCTTCGGCGCTGCTCACGACAGAGCTTCCATGATCGACGAGCAGGAAAAGCGCAAGGCAGACGGCAGACCGCTTCTTGACGAGCGCTATTTCAAGGACCGCTGGGTCAGCTACATCTCGGTCGGCGGAGCCTGGACTCCCGACTGGACCGGCATGGGCCTTCCCATGATGCACCTGTTCAGCTGCTCCCAGGCGATGAAGGTCGTGGGCCAGATCAATGCAAACGATCAGGGCCGCAAGACCAGCCCGTTCCTGGATCCGCCCATGATGGATGACGTCTTCAAGCTGGGCGAAAACCTTGCGAACAATCTGGGTGTTCCGTATGACGATACGACATGGTTCGGCGAAGAGGGCACATGTCCGGTATGCCATCTGAACCTGATGACGGTTGACGGCACAGACACCGTCACCTGCGCTGTCTGCGGCAGCCACGGCAAGGTCGCCATGGAGAACGGCAAGATGAAGATCGTATTCCCGCCTGCGGAAATCAAGCGCGCCAGGAACACCATCATCGGACTCAGCGAGCATCACAGCGAGATCGGCGAGATGATGCGCATCTGCATCCCGCTTCTCACGGAGAAGAAAGAATTCCTCGATGGGAAGAAGAAGGAGTACGCGGCGTATAAACCGGTCTGGAAGTAAGCATAATTATACTAGTTCACT
>CACZQS010000063.1 GCA_902783325.1 uncultured Lachnospiraceae bacterium | reverse complement strand
GGGGGCGGGCACGTACAGTCCCTGATCCTCGCAAGCACGCTCATGCTCATCGGGGTTCAGACCATGGTCATCGGGCTGCAGGCGGATGTCATTTCGTCGACGAGAAAGATTCTGGAGGATGTGCAGTATCACGTGAGAAAGCTGGACTATGATCAGGAACATGACGACAAGTGACCGCAGGATGAAGATCGCCGCCTGCCTGATCGTGGCGGTCTTTTCTGTGATTCCCGCGCTTTTTATGCGCTACCCTTCCGCCACGGTCGACGAGCTCGGGCACCTGACCAGCGCGGCCTTTCTGGCCGGACATGACTGGTCGGAAGGCCTGCACTGCGCGGGAGGCTACTATTTTAAATACGGGACGGCCTTCTTCTATTACCTTCCCATGAAGCTCTTCGTGCAGCCGGTCATCCGGTACAGGGCATGTCTTGTGATCTCGGCGCTCTTCCTCTCTGCGACGGGGCCGATCGCATACTCCGTCGCCAGAGAGTTTTTCCGCGTGAAGGACTGCGCGGCGGCACTGCTGATCGCGCTGATTTCCGCCTGTCCCGCGGCGGTTCTTTACCAGAGCAATTTTGCCCGGGCGGACTGGGCCCTCGTGGTCACCGCCTGGATTCTTCTCTATGCGCTTCTGAAGGCTTCGGAGGCGGAGGACAGGCGTTCCCGGATTCTTTATACCGTGCTCGCGTCCGCGATGGCGGCATTTGCCTATATGTGCCACACGAGAGGCATCGTCACGCTGATAGCCCTCTTCCTTACGGTTGTGCTGGCCCGGCTTCTCTTTAAGATCCGGGCGGTGCATGCTCCCGCCTATGTGATCACGACGGCGGGGATGCTCGCGGCCGACCGCCTTCTCACGAAATTCTTCTCGAACGCGATCTGGGGCACTTACGGCAAATCGCACGCAGCGATGGATGCCATTAATTTCAGTGACTACCGCAAGCTGCTGACATTTTCGGGAATCAAGGTTTTCGCAAAAACCGTGATCGGGTGGATCTTCAGCATCGCCTCCTCCACATACGGAGTCGTGCTGCTCGGCTTTGTGCTCGCGCTCGCCATTTTGATTCAGGCGCTGCGGCACAGAAAGGCGATCCCGTATTCGGGGCCGGAGATCCTCACGGCGTTCACCGGCTCGCTGCTCCTTATAGGCAACATCCTGCTCGGCAGCGTGTTCTTTTTCAGGAAGCTCTACAAAACCCTTGAAGGGGGCGGAAAGGACCGCGCGGACCGCGTTCTCTACGAGCGGTACATGATCTGCGCGGTCGGAATCCTGTGCCTTCTGGCCCTCTGCTTCCTGATCCGGGAAAATGCCGTGAGCCTCCGCGTGAAGACCGTGTCGGTGGTGCTGCAGTGCATCTGCGTCGCGGTCTGCTGGAAATGGATCCTTCCGATCTTCAACAATAAGAGCACAAATAAGAAAATGATGGTGTCGGTGACGGGCTTCTACTATTTTGTGAAGAAGCACTCCACTGCGCTTCTTCTCGCCGGCATCGCGGGCGTGGTCATTTTCCTTATCTGGCTTATGATCATGCATTTCAAATGGTACCGCACCGCGCTGTTCCTCATGCTCTGCGCGTATCTCCTGACATTTTCCTGGACCTGGTACAAGAACCGCTACAAGTACAGCGAGAAAGTGGCGCGGGAGATGAACCCGGCCGTGGAGAAGGTGATGGAGCTGTACGAGCTCCACGACACGTACCCGCTGATCTTCGACAGCAAGGGCGGACACCGCGTGCAGGTCTACCAGCCCGTGTTCCGCGACTTCAGCGTCGTCAACAAAAAATACGACGGCTATCAGGAGATCCCGGACATGCTGATCATCGCGCCCTCTTCGTATCAGAATCCGGAGGGCTTTTCGGAGGTTTATACCTTCGACGACCTGACCTACGACCCCTCCTCCAGTAAGGACACCGTCTACGTAAAAGGAGACCGCCTCAAGGAAACCCTCGAGCAGATGGGCCAGTCGCTCACCCCGCTGGAATAAAAGTTATGTCAACTATTATGACAACGGGGACTGTCCCTGTCTGCCCCCGATCTTTGATCGGGGGAGCCCGTCGCGGCCCCCCGCGACTTCAAGACTTCTCCGTCAGGAGAAGTTCCCGATTGTCATAATAGTTGACATAAGATAAGGAGACCTGCATGACGCTGACAAAAAAAGACAGATCCATGACCTTAGCTGCCTTTCTCATCGCGGCGGTCTGCACGCTGATCCCAGCTCTCATGATGCAGATCTCTTTTTCCGTGGACGAACTCGGCCACCTCGCGAGCGCGGCCTTCCTTACCGGCGGCGACTGGTCGGACACCATACACTGCACCGGAGACTATTACTTCAAGTACGGGACGGCGCTCTTTTATTATCTGCCGATGCGCTTTATCCTGAACCCGGTCATAAGGTACCGCGCCTTTCTGGCCGCAGCCGCCATCATGGTTTCCCTCACCGCGCCGATCGCGTACCGGATCGCGAGGGAATTCCTTTCGGTAAAAAATGAAACCCACGCGCTCCTTATCGCCCTCATCTCGGCCTGCCCGGCCTCGGTCCTCTTTCAGAGCAATTACGCGAGATCCGACTGGGCAATGGTGGTCACGGCGTGGGTTACACTCTTCGCATTCTTAAGGACGACGAAGGCGGAAACAGCCCGCTCCCGCATCCTCTATACGCTGCTCGCGGCCGCCGCGGCGGTTTACGCCTACATGTGCCACACCCGCGGAATCGTGACGGTGATCGCGCTCTTCCTGGCGATCGTGCTGGGCTTTCTCTTCTTCCGGATCCGAAGCGTGTCTCTCCCGGCTTACATCGTCACTACCGCCGGGATGCTTCTCCTCGACAAGCTGCTTTCCCGCTTTTTTGCAAATGGCATCTGGGGCCGTTACGGCAGGGGCCACGCGGTCATGGAGTCGGTGAACCTTGCCTCTTACCGGAAGATCCTGACCCTTTCCGGCTTCAAAATCTTCGTAAAAGGGGTGGTCGGCTGGCTGTACAGCATCGCCTCCTCCACCTACGGACTGGTCCTCGCCGGCCTTCTCATAGCGGTCGTCATCGTGATCAAAGGCATCGCGGCGAGAAAGCGGCAGCCCTTCGCGCCCGCCGAGCTCCTGACGGCGCTTTTCGGCAGTCTCCTCTTTATCGGAAACCTCGTCCTCGGCATCCTCTTTTTCTACCACAGGATCGAGAACAACCTGACATACGCGGCGAAGAGCCGCGCGGATTTCCTTCTCTACGAGAGGTATCTGATCTGCGCCCTCGGCATATTGTGCTGCCTCGCGCTCGCTTTCCTGATCCGTGAAAATGGCGCCGCCGCCCCCGAAAACGCGTTCCGGACCGCGGTCTGTTCTCTGGTCCTGCAGATCCTGTTCGTGATCATCAGCGCCGTTTACATCCTTCCGGTCTTCGACAAACAGAGCGCCAATGAAAAGCATATGGTGTCCGTCACGTCCTTCACTTATCTCATCAAAAAGAATTCCACGGCACTGCTCGCCGCCGGGATCGCCGGCGCGGCTGTGTTCGCGCTTTTCATTCTTCTTATAAAATGGCGCCGGACGAGGATTGCCCTGGTCCTGATGCTCGCCGCTTACCTCTTCACCTTCGGCTGGACCTGGTCCCGCAACCGCGTCGGCCACATCGCCAAAATGGCCCGCGAGATGTCTCCCGCCACGGAGAAGGTGATGGAAATCTACGGGATTCACGAGCAGTATCCGGATCTCTTTGTCGGGCCCGGCGCCCGCGGCGTGCGGAATTATCAGGTAAACCTCAAGGACTTCAGGGCCTTCAACAACAAGATTGACCGCTGGACCTTCGTCAGCGATATGCTGGTCGTCGCCCGGGGAGATTTCGACAATCCCGGTGGCTGGGAGGACCTCTACTGTTTCGACGACATGAACTACGATCCCGGCCTCAAGAAGGATGTCCTCTTCGTCAAGGGCGACTCCCTCAAAGCGGCGCTCGAGGAGCTCGGATATTCGTTCACGCCCTATACGGCGGCATTTGACAACTAGAGTTATTCGTGCTTATCTATCTATAGAAGCAGAAGGCAGCATCACTACATATTCGGGGGAGAATCAGTTAAGAAATGGAGAAATTGACACCAGTCACAATCGCGATCACAGCCGCGAGCTACAGCGGCAATAAAGGCGCCGCCGCCATGCTCCAGAGCTCGATCAGACAGCTTCATGAAGCTTACGGGGAAGGACTGACCATCTACCTGATGTCCGTGTATCCCGGCGAGGACCGGAAGCAGAACCCCTGGGACTTCGTGAAGATCGTGCCCTGCAAGCCGGACCGGCTCCTCTTCATCGCATTTCCGCTGGCGGTGTTGTACAAAGCATTCTTCTTCCTTCCCCCACTGCGCCAACTGATCAAGAAGAATAAAATCCTCCGCGCCTACACGGAAGTGGATGCGGTGGTGGATGAGGCCGGGATCTCCTTCGTGGACAGCCGCGGCTTCGTGATGAATACCTATGCCTTCGTGTGCGCGGCCGTGCCGCTGCTTATGGGCGCGCCGGTCATGAAGTACTCGCAGGCCCTCGGAACCTTCAACAGCTTTACGAACCGGACCCTCGCAAAATGGATCCTCCCCAAGCTGAAGCTGATCTGCGCCCGGGGAAAGATGACGCAGGAAAACCTGAAGG
>CACZQS010000062.1 GCA_902783325.1 uncultured Lachnospiraceae bacterium | reverse complement strand
CTGGCGAATCCTTACTGGCAGTACTCGCGCGACAAGATCGCCTGCGAGGAATTCCTCATGAAAAAATACCGGGAAGAAGGCTTCCCGGTGACAATCGTGCGGCCGTCGCACACCTATGATGAGCGGAGCATCCCGCTCGGCGTGCATGGAACCAAAGGCTCCTGGCAGGTCATCAAGCGGATGATGGAAGGCAAGCCGGTCATCATCCAGGGCGACGGGACGAGCCTTTGGACCCTCACCTTCAACACGGATTTCGCCGTGGCTTACACAGGACTCATGGGAAACCGCCACGCAATCGGCGAAGCGTTCCAGATCACTTCCGACGAGACGCTGACGTGGAACCAGATCTACGAGACCATCGCGGACGCGCTCGGCGTGGAGCTCCATGCCTGCCACATCTCCTCGGATTTCCTCGCCGCGGCTGGGAAACAGTTTGACTTCCTGGGTTCGCTCACGGGGGACAAAGCCAACACCGTCGTCTTCGACAACAGCAAGCTGAAAGCGGCAGTGCCGGAGTTCGTGACGAAGGTGCCCTTCCACAAGGGAGTCCGCATCGCTCTGGATTACATTCTGAATCATCCGGAATGCCGCGTGGAGGATCCGGATTTTGACAAATGGTGCGACCGGGTGATCGCCGGCGTGGAA
This sequence comes from uncultured Lachnospiraceae bacterium, assembly GCA_902783325.1. GTDB lineage: Bacteria > Bacillota > Clostridia > Lachnospirales > Lachnospiraceae > Chordicoccus. The sequence goes on along the minus strand of CACZQS010000062.1, from coordinate 5,760 downwards.
AAGCTGAAGAAGGAATTCACTTCCTCTTCCGACTGAGCTTCACGGTCTTTCCGGCCGTATGGACCAGCACGGTGTCATCCTTTGAAAAGAGCTCAAAGAGACAGTTGCCGTTCCGGTCATAGAACGAGCAGGTCTTGTTCGACTGGAAGGACTTCTCGTTCAGCTTCTTGCTTGAATAAGTGTACTGCTTGACATACGGATTCAGCAGATCCTGGACATACTGCAGCGAGACCGTCCCGGACTTATACTGCGGATGGATGAAGCCGCCGCTCGCGGTCCAGGTCTGCGGACCCAGATCCTCCGCATAGATAATCTGGGAAGTGTCACAGGGCAGGAAGGTCTGCAGAGGCTGATTCTTGTACCCGCTTGTAAAGTTCATGGTCGTATAGATGATGACGGCGGCCAGACCGCCGACAATGATCAGGACTTTAAGATATTTGCTCATCGGATCCCCTCCGCTGCTTGAGAAACGATACCTGCTCTTTCATCATAAGCAACACATAAGTCCATGTCAAACAATAAGAGAAATAAGTCTTCTCATCCGAATAACGCACGCGACATGACGACAGGATCCATCCTGCCTAAGATGATCCTGTTCTCTTTGCCGCTGCTCATGGGAAATATCTTCCAGCTCCTCTATAATACAGTCGACACGCTCGTCGTCGGCAACTTTGTGAGCACGCAGGCTCTCGCGGCGGTCGGGTCGACAACCATGATCGTCAATATCATCGTATTCTTTTTCAACGGCCTCTCCGTCGGGGCCAGCGTCGTCATCGGGCAGGCCTACGGGGCAAAGGATCCGGAGAAAGTGCACGTCGCGGTAGAGACCACGATCGCCATGACCTTCGCCGCCTCTTTGCTCTTTACGGTCTTAGGCGTATGTATCGTCCGGCCCATGCTCTCACTCATGTCCACGCCGGAGGACGTGCTTCCTGAGGCCACACTGTACTTAAGAATCTATTTCGCCGGAGTCGCCGGCCTCCTCATTTACAATATGGGCGGCGCCATCCTGAGGGCCGTGGGGGATTCCGTGAAACCGCTGGTCTTTCTGATCATCACCTCGCTCCTCAACATCGCACTGGATCTCTTCTTTGTTCTTCAGATGAAGCTCGGCATCGCGGGGGTTGCGATCGCGACGATCATCTCCCAGTTTGTCTCGGCCGTGATGCTCCTCATCGTGCTGTCCCGCACAAAAGACATTTACCGCCTGGTCTGGCGGGATCTGCGCATCCACGGCAAGACGGCGAAGAACATCCTGACCATAGGGATGCCGACCGCGATCCAGTCGACGATCACGGCCTTTTCAAATGTATTCGTCCAGGGTTACGTAAATGTCTTCGGCTCCGCCTGCATGGCCGGCTGGAGCTGCTACAACAAGATGGATCAGTTCATCTTCCTGCCGATCCAGAGCATGTCCGTCGCGGCGACGACATTTGTCAGCCAGAATATCGGCGCGAAACAGGAGGAACGCGCGCGGAAAGGGACATTCGATTCCGTCGCACTGGCCGTCGGGATCACGGCCTGCATCGCAACAGTTCTCGTCATTTTCGCCGAACCCTGCTCCCGGATCTTCACGAAGGATGCAGACGTCATCGCGTACTCGGCGTATTTCATCCGGCTGACGACATTTTTCCTGATCGCGAACTGCATCAACCACGTGCTTGCGGGCGGCTTAAGAGGCCGCGGCGATTCGCGCGGACCTATGGTGATCATGCTGATCTGCTTCGTCGGCGTCCGGCAGGTGTACCTCTTCCTGGCGACGCACCTGATCGCGAACACGCCGTTTATCGTCGGACTCGGCTACCCGGTGGGGTGGTGCACCTGCTGCATCACGGAGCTGATCTATTACAAAAAGAAGTATCTGACAGATCACAGCTTTTCATAAAGAAATGCCGCTGCACTGTAGATCTCTGAGAACGAAATGACGCAGTCGCCGCCATAAATCGCCACCGGCACATCATCCTCAAAGGTATACGTATTCTGCTCCGCAATCTCCTTCTCCTCAAACAGAAAAACCGTGACGGCCTTCCTGTCCGGATCTACGACCCAGTACTCGCGCACACCGGCCTCCATGTACTTCTTCCCTTTCAGGAAGATGTCCTTCGCGCGGGTTGATTTCGAGAGAATCTCCACGAGAAAGTCCGGAGCGCCCAGGATGCGGGCCGGCGTAATCTGATCCCTGTCACAGACGATGATGACATCGGGCTGCACCATCGTCCACTCGTCGCGGTCCAGCTGCACATCAATCGGAGAGACAAACGGCACGCAGCTGCCGCCCTTCGACTGAATATAACTGAGCAGGCGGGCATGGAGGAGTCCAGCTATCAGCTGATGGATCGACGTCGGAGCCCCCATGTCATACAGCACGCCGTCGATCAGTTCACAGCGTCTCTCATCCGGTATGGCGAGGTAATCCTCCACGGTAAACTCGCCCTGCTTCTTCATCATCTTCGCGGCATAGACAGCACCCGGTTCCCTCACCTGGCTCAACTGCTTCCGCCTGATTTCAGCCGCTTCGCTCGGCACATCATAAAACCCGGCGTAAGGACTGTCGAGCGCGGGCGCGTGAGGTCTGACAAACACGCGGAGCAGCGCCTCGATCGTAGCCGCGCGCGGTGATGTCGTCTCCCCGCTGAACACCTTGCGCACGGTTCCTTCCGGCAGACCGGAAAGCTCAGCGATCTGAGCATTCGTCAGCCCATACTCCCTCTTCTTCTCTTTCATTTCCTGAATTGTCATATCGCGTCCTCTCCTTTGCCCTATTATAACCCGATATATGCCCATTTGCAACCCGTTTTTGAAGAGAGAGTCTCTTTACTTTCCATTTTTATCAGGGTAGAATAAGCACAAGTCCCGCGGGACCTCATCGGAAAAGTGTTTTTTTAGAACAGGAAAGGAAGCCGGATATGAAAACAGAAACCATCATCGACATCACCCAGGAACTCTTTTCATGCCGCGTATTCCCGGGAGACTCCTCCCCAAAAAAAGAAGAGCTGCAGCGCATCGCGGAAGGCGGCTCGTGCAACCTGACCGCTTTCTCCATGTGCGCGCACAACGGCACCCACGTGGACGCGCCGTTTCATTTTATTGAAAATGGAAAGACAATCGACGAGATGGGCTTAATCCCATATGTGGGCCGCTGCTACGTCGCGCGGCACGACGGGGATGTGACGGGTCCCGATGCGCAGGATATTCTTGCCCGGGCTCACGAGGCAGACGCGGATCAGCGCATCCTGATCGCGGGAAATGCCACGGTCACAGCGGACGCGGCCCGCGCATTCGCAGAAGCGGGAATCCTCCTGTACGGAAATGAAAGCCAGACCGTGGGCCCGATCGCCGCCCCGGCGGAAGTTCACCGGATCCTTCTTGGCGCAAATGTCACCCTACTCGAGGGGATCGTGCTGACGGCCGTCGAAGAAGGCGTCTATTTCTTAAGCGCCGCTCCGCTAAACCTCGGCGGCTGCGACGGCGCTCCCTGCCGCGCTTTTCTGATCAGTCTTTAACACTGTAGATCATTATCAGCATACCGCTTCACGATCCCGAGAAGCACTTCCACCGCCTTGTCCATCCCTTCCGCCGTAATATGCTCATACGGCCCGTGGAAGGCATATCCTCCCGTGCCGAGATTCGGACAGGGCAGTCCCCGGAAGGAAAGCCGGGCCCCGTCCGTGCCGCCGCGCACGGGTATCTCTGCCGGGGTCATTCCGGTTTCCTTTATCGCGGCGCGGGCATTTGTAATCAGATGCATGAAGGGCTGTATCTTCTCGATCATGTTCCTGTACTGCTCTTTCACCTCAAGCTGAACGGTACCTTCCCCGTACTTCTCGTTCAGTACCTTCGCAATCATCTCCACAGTGTTGATTCGCGCATCAAAAACCGATGCCGAATGGTCACGGATAATCAGTACCACTTCAGCCTGCTCAACATCTCCGCTTATCCCCGTCACGTGGTAAAAGCCTTCCCGGCCTTCTGTGTGCGCCGGAGTTTCCGCGGAAGGCAGCATAGCGATGACCTCGGCTGCAACAAGAGCAGCATTAATCATGATGTCCTTCGCACTGCCGGGATGCACTTCGCGTCCCCTGATATGAAAGACTGCCTTGGCGGCATTGAAGTTCTCATATTCAAGATCATTCTCCGCCCCGCCATCCACCGTATAGGCAAAATCCGAGCCAAAAGCATCAAGGTCAAGTGCCTCAGCACCGTGTCCGATTTCTTCATCCGGCGTGAACGCTATGGCGATCCTTCCGTGGGGGATATCATGGGAAATGACCTCCTCCGCCATCGTCATGATTTCGGCAATACCGGCTTTGTCATCCGCACCAAGCAGAGTCGTCCCGTCGGTGGTGATGAGGGTGCGCCCGCGCAGTGAACGCAGATGAGGAAACATCTCCGGGGACAGGACACGGCCATTTCCGATCATGATGTCCGTTCCGTCGTAGTCTTCCCAGATGACGGGGTTGACATTCTCCCCGGATGCGTCCGGCGCTGTGTCCATATGGGCAATGAAACCGATTCGCGGCATTTTCTCATAACCGGGGGTGGCCGGAATACTGCCGCAGACATAGCAGTTCTCATCCACTCCTGCGTCACGGATTCCAATCTCCCGCATCTCATTCGCAAGAAGCTCAGCCAGAACAAACTGCCGCTCCGTGGAAGGAAGCGTCCCGGAATTCTCATCGCTCGTTGTATGTACTTTCACATATTTCAAAAGCCGTTCGTAAGCCCTCATATCTGTTTCTCCTCACTTAAGTCTCTCACCGCTCAAACGGATACACCAACCCCCACTGCCTGCGGATCTCATCGCACATTTCAAGGACATCCCGCGTCATCTCATGTGTTACCAGTGGTGACTGCACAAGGCCCTTATTCAGGCAGTCCTGCACATGACGGATCTCAAACTGATATCCTTCATCGGAAATGCCGCCGACCTTCTGAGGCACCGGACTTTCGATCCGCCTCGTGACTCCGTCACAGACGATTTCCGCACTCTCAGGTTTCCAGAAAACCGGAATCCGAATGTATCCCTTTGTCCCGTAGATCCACGCCGTGTCGGGCATACCCGTCCGGATTGCGCTCGTTACTGTAAAGAGCGCACCGTTGTCATACTGCCCGATGATGACATTCTGCTCATCCACCTGCAGGTGCAGGTGATCCGTATTCATGGATGCCAGAGACAGGATCTTCTCCGGCATTTTTCCATAGATGAATTTGGCAAAATGGAGGCCATAGATTCCGACATCCAGCAAAGCACCGCCGGCCCGGGCAGGATCGTACAGCCGGCCCTGATAGGAATCCGCAACCCGGAATGCGAACGCCGCCTCTACATGGCGGACATCACCGATCGTCCCCTGACGGATCTCATCAAGCACCTGCTGCATCACCGGGAAACACCGCGTCCAGACAGCCTCCATCAAAAAGACATTGTTCTTCTTAGCGCAGACCGTCATTTCCATCCAGTCCGATGCGCAGACCGCCGCAGGCTTCTCAACCAGAACAGGGAATCCCGCCTCCATCGCCCGGATCGCCAAATCTTTATGGGCCGTGTGAGGTACGGGAATGTACATCACATCAATATCATCCCGTTTCAGAATCTCATCATAGGACAGCGCATCCCCAATGCCAAACCGGTCCGCCATCCGCCGTGCCGTCTCAGGTGTTCGTGACGCAATAGCGGTAATCTCGGCATCCTCTACCTGTGCAAAACCCTTCATCCACCGATCCAACAAGATGCCGGCACCGAGCAGTCCCCATCTTGTCCTT
>CACZQS010000061.1 GCA_902783325.1 uncultured Lachnospiraceae bacterium | reverse complement strand
TGTTTTGACAGCGTGATGGAGAGGATTCATTTTTACCTGAATCACCGCGCGGGGGGACGGCCGGAGGCGGAATGCATCATGTATTCGAACCGGTACGGACTTCTCGGGACGACGCCCCGTGCGGAGGCATTTTTACGGGAAGCAATGGTGGATGCGAAATGATACGATTTGTAGGAGCCGGCCCGGGTGCCGCGGACCTGATTACGGTCCGGGGCATGGAGCTGCTGAAAAAAGCGGATGTGATCATCTATACGGGAAGCCTGGTCAGTACAGAGCTGCTGAACTATGCTTCCGAAAAGGCAGGGATCTATAACAGCGCCTATATGACACTTGAAGAGGTGATGCGCGTCATGCTGGAAGCGGCCGCCGCGGACAAAGAGGTGGTCAGGCTCCACACGGGGGAGCCGAGTCTTTACGGCGCCGTGAGGGAGCAGATGGATATCCTTGACGCCCATCAGGTCCCTTACGAGTCCTGTCCGGGTGTCAGCGCCTGCTTCGGCGCGGCGGCCGGGCTGAATCTGGAGTTTACACTGCCCGGAGTCAGCCAGACTCTGATCATCACAAGGCTGGAGGGAAAAACTCCCGTGCCGGAAAAGGAGAAAATGAGACTGCTGGCCTCCCACGGTGCCTCCATGGCCGTCTACCTGAGCGCGGGAATGCTTGGAAAGCTGACTGAGGAACTGCTGGAAGGAGGCTATGCGCCGGAAACACCGGCCGCCCTTGTCTACAAGGCCACGTGGCCGGAAGAAATATGCTGCCGCTGCACGGTCGGCTCTCTGGAAGAGACGGGCCGCCTCCACAGAATCGAAAAAACCGCTGTGGTTCTTGTGGGGGATGTTCTGGATCCGAAGGACTCTTATGACCGGTCCAGACTGTATCACCCGGAATTCAGCACGGAATTCCGGGAAAAGAAAAAAGAGGTCTGACCCATGAAGAAAATGGCGGTCTGCTTTACGAAGCGGGGAAGAGAAGTCATAGAGCGGCTGAACTATGAGAGTAAAAAGCGGGGGCTTTCAGGATGGGAAGCCTTTGCCTATCTCAAGGAGGAGGAAAGCTGTCCGGGATTTACAAGGGTGACGACCCCCGTGGATGCCTGGGCCAGAGAGCATTTCGGGGAAGGAAAGGCTCTTCTTTTTGTCGGCGCCGCGGGGATCGCCGTGCGGGCTCTGACAAATCTTCCGAAGGATAAGCTGAGCGACGGCCCCGTGCTGGTGGCGGACGACCGCGCTCTCTTCGTGATTCCGATCCTGTCGGGACACGCGGGAGGAGCGAATAAACTTGCTTTTCAAGTCGCGGAGCTTCTTCATGCCGTGCCTGTCATCACGACATCGACGGATGTGAACGGGGCCTTCTCCGCGGATGTCTTCGCGGCGGAGAATTCGCTTATGATACGGAACCGGGAGGGGATACGGAAGGTTTCCGTCAAGGCGCTCGAGGGGAAACCGATCACTTTGTCGATCAGAAATTACCCTCCGGAGCATCCGGTGGATATCGTCGTGGCGGATGAGACGGATGCCGAGTGCAGTCTTCTGCTGAGCCCGAAACCCTACACGGTCGGGATCGGCATGAAGAAGAATAAGAATTCTGAAGAGGCGGAGCGCTTCTTCTTGAAGACCCTTGAGGAAGCGAAGATCACCATAGGGCAAGTGTATGCAATCTGTACCATAGACCGGAAAGAGGACGAGGAGGCGATCAGGGCCTTAAGGGACAAGTATTCGATTCCCGTGCTCTCCTTTGATAAAGAACTGCTCATGAAGGCGAAGGGAAACTTTCACGGTTCCGCCTTCGTATACGATACGGTAGGTGCGGACAATGTCTGCGAGAGAGCGGCCGTGCTGGGAAGCGGAAGCGGAGGAAAGCTTATAGTGCCGAAGAAGGCGGAAGACGGGATGACGATTGCGATTGCAAAAAGGATGTAGGCGGACAGTATGGGGAAAATCTATGCGGTAGGGATCGGTCCGGGATGCAGCGCCATGATGACGAAGGAGGCGGAACAGGTGCTCCGGGAGAGCGACGTCATCGCCGGCTACAGGGCCTACGTCGATCTGGTGAAGAAGGAATACGCCGATAAAGAGTTTTTTGTAAATGAGATGCGCGGGGAGGCAGAGCGCTGCAGGAAATGTGTTGAGCTGGCGCAGTCGGGAAAGACCGTGGCCCTCATCTGCAGCGGAGACGCGGGAATCTACGGGATGGCTTCCCTCCTCCTTGAGACAGCGGAACAGGAAGGCTTTGAGGATGTGGAGGTGATCCCGGGAGTGACCGCGGCTTCAAGCGGAGCGGCTCTTCTCGGCGCGCCCATCGGCCATGACACGTGCCTGATCAGCTTAAGCGATCTGCTGACGCCGTGGGAGCTGATCGAGAAGCGGCTGCAGAGCGCCGCGGAAGGGGATTTCTGCATCGTGCTCTATAACCCCGGGAGCAAAAAAAGCCGGGACTGTCTGCCAAGAGCCGCGGAGATTCTGATGCGCTCTCTTTCTCCGGAGACGCCCTGCGGTCTTGTGAGGAACATCGGAAGAGAGGGAACTTCAAAGAAACTTTGCGCGCTCAGAGAATTATCCGAACAGGAAGCGGATATGTTCACGACAGTTTTCATAGGGAACTCAGCGACAAGGATCGTAAACGGCCGGATGGTCACGCCGAGAGGATACCGCTTATGAGGAAGACAGTGATTTTTTCGGGGACAACCGAGGGGCGGACTCTGTCCGA
>CACZQS010000060.1 GCA_902783325.1 uncultured Lachnospiraceae bacterium | reverse complement strand
TCCTTCGCACTGCTTTTCACAAACAAATCAATTCTGCCATGACAGATTATATCGTCACAAATATCACATACCGGGACCGCGAGTACACGGCGGCCGCGCTGATCGAGGACCAGAAGCTGAGCGAGCTCGTGATGGAACCGAGGGGGGAGACCTCTCTTGTGGGAAATGTGTACTGCGGGGTCGTGAGTTCCGTGTCCGCCAATATCAGCGGCGCTTTTGTGGAGACGGAAAAAAACATGCTGTGCTTTCTCCCTTTGAAGAGGCACAGCCACATCCGCCCGTCACAGAAAGTCCTCGTGCAAGTGACTAAGGACGCGGCCGGAAGGAAAGAGCCGGTCCTGACCGAGGAGATCCGCATCAGCGGAAAAGGCGCTGTCCTCATGATGGAGCCCGGAGCGCCCCTCTATTCCCGGAAGCTCTCGGAAGTGCAGAAGCAGATCATAGGAAGCTGGCTTGGCGAAGAGGAGCATTCCTTCCGCGTTCTCGTGCGCACAAATGCCGCAAAACTGGAAAAGGCGGCATTTTTAAATGAACTGAAGGAGCTGGAGCAGGACATGGGCTCCATTGCCGCCAGATTTCCCGGCGCATCAAAGGGCGAGATACTGTGGCAGCAAAGGCCTTTTTATCTCAGCATGCTGCGTGATCTCTACCAGCTTCCCGACCGATGCTTCAGCAACATCCCGTCAGCCGCTGCCGAGCTTGAAGCAGATATAAAACAGTGTTTTATAGAGGAGAATGACGGAACGGGGGAGGGCACTGAAATCTTCAGGCCGGATGCCGGGCATGCCTTAAGTCTTCCCGAGCTCTACAATCTGCCCCACGAGCTTGATCGGCTCATAAGGAAGCAGGTCTTTTTGAAGAGCGGGGCGTTCCTTGTGATCGAGCAGACCGAGGCCTTTGTCTCGATCGACGTCAATACAGGAAAATGCCTGAAGGGCCGGATTCCGGAAGAGACATACCGGAAGGTCAACCTGGAAGCCGCCGCGGAGATTGCGCGGCAGATGAGGCTCCGCAATCTGTCCGGCATGATTCTCGTGGACTTCATCACGTTGACAAATGAGGATCACAAGGAGGAGCTTCTTAATGTGATGCGGAAGCTGGTGAAGAAGGATCACGTACACACGGAGGCCGTCGATCTGACGCCTTTGGGAATCATGGAAATCCTTCGGCAGAAAGTTCGAAAACCGCTTGCGGAAATCCTCGGCGTGTGATAATATACCCTAGTGTGCCGCTCGGAGAGGTTTCAAGTCTGTCGTGGACAGCACCGTATCCGGCGAGTATTTTTAAGAGGAGGTGCAGGCTCATGTATGCAGTGATTGCTACCGGAGGAAAACAGTACAAGGTTTCTGAGGGCGATATCATCCGCGTTGAGAAGCTTCCGGCTGAGGCTGGCGAGACATTTACATTCGACCAGGTTCTCGCGCTCGGCGGTGACGGCTTCAAGGCCGGTGAGGATGTCAAGGGCGCTACAGTCGAGGCGGAAGTCATCCGCACGGGACGCGCGCGCAAGGTCGTCGTCTACAAGTACAAGCCGAAGACAGGCTACCACAACAAGCGCGGTCACAGACAGTGCTTCACGGCTGTCAGGATCAAGAAGATCAACGGCTGATCATTTGAACTATGATCTGTATTACAGTTTATTGCAGAAATGGTGCATATACGGGATTCGATGCAGCAGGACACGCGGAGTATGAGGAATCCGGAAGGGATATCATCTGCGCTGCGGCATCCGCCCTCATCGTTAATACAGTGAATTCCATCGAGACGCTCACGGACAACACCGTGGAGGACGAGAAGGAGGAGGACGGCTTCTCGAGCTGCCGCTTTCCGGACGGTCTCGATCGGGACGGGGCACTCCTTATGGAGTCGCTGATACTGGGATTAAAGCAGATGGCGGAGATCCGGGATGCATCGGACAATAAACCGTATGTCACATTACTATTTGAGGAGGTGCAGGAAGATGCTGAATCTTAATCTTCAGCTTTTCGCTCATAAGAAGGGTGTCGGTTCCACAAAGAACGGCCGTGATTCTGAAGCGAAGAGACTCGGAGCCAAGAGAGCAGACGGTCAGTTTGTAAAGGCCGGTAATATCCTTTACAGACAGCGCGGAACTCACATCCATCCCGGGGCAAATGTTGGCCGCGGAAGCGATGACACCCTCTACGCCAAGGCTGACGGAATCGTCCGTTTCACAAGGCTTGGCAGGGACCGCAAGCAGTGCTCGATCGAACTTGTTGAAAAGGCTGCCGAATAATGAAATTGACAGCTCCGAATCCGGCATACGGGTTTGGAGCTTTCTTTATGGAGCCGGATGTTTGGTGCTCTATAGCAGGAGGTATGTTTTATGTTTCTGGATTATGCCAGGATTCATATCCGCTCGGGAAAAGGCGGGGACGGCCATGTGAGCTTCCGCCGGGAGAAGTATGTGCCCGCAGGAGGGCCTGACGGCGGAGACGGCGGAAGAGGCGGCGACGTGATCTTTGAAGTGGACAAGGGCATGAATACTCTGTTCTTCTATAAGCACCGCTACCAGTTCCGCGCCGGGGACGGCGAACCCGGAGGAAAGAAGCGCTGTCACGGAAAGGACGGCGCGGACATCGTGCTCAAAGTTCCCGAGGGGACCATCCTGCGGGAGGAGCACAGCGGCAAGGTCATCGCGGACCTGTCCGGATCGAACACCAGACAGACGATCCTCAGGGGCGGCAAGGGCGGACGCGGAAATATGAACTTCGCGACTCCGACGAACCAGGCCCCGCAGTATGCGGAGAGCGGCAAGCCGGCGATGGAGCTGGATGCGGTTCTCGAGCTGAAGCTTGTCGCCGATGTGGGTCTCATCGGTTTTCCGAATGCGGGAAAATCCACGTTTTTAAAAAGGGTGACCAATGCGGACCCCAAGATTGCGTCCTATCCCTTTACTACCATAGACCCGAACTTAGGCGTCGTGGATTTCGGCGACGGGAGAGGATTCGTGATCGCGGACATGCCTGGTCTGATCGAGGGAGCCGCTGACGGAGTCGGTCTCGGACACCGCTTTTTGAGGCACATAGAGCGCACCCGCGTCCTCATCCATGTCGTGGACGCCGCATCCTTCGACGGGCGCGATCCGGTTCAGGACGTGTACGCGATCCACGAGGAGCTGCGCAGATATAATCCCGACATTTTGAAGAAGCCGATCCTCATCGCGGCGAATAAAGTGGACGTCGCGCAATACGATGAGGAGGACCCCGTAGGGAAGCTTCGCAAGGAATTCGAACCGCAGGGCTGGCCGGTCTACCCGATTTCGGGAGTGACCGGGGAGGGAATCAATGAACTCCTCGGCGAGGTGCGAAAATTACTTGATACCACCGCGCCCAAACAGGTATACTATGAACAGGAGTACTTTCCGGAGGACGAGATCGCCTCTTCCGATCTCAAGTATACGATCGAAACCGAGACGGACAGGGACGGCAGTATCGTCTTTGTCGTGGAAGGTCCCAAGATTGACCGGATGCTCAGCTACACAAACCTGGATTCCGAAAAGGGATTCCGGTATTTCACGCAGTTCCTCCGCAGGAGCGGGATCGTGGCTGAACTGAAGGAACGGGGAATTCAGGAAGGCGACACAGTCCGGATGTACGGACATGTGTTTGAATTTTATGATGACGAGGTCGGCGGCGATGAGTCTGACAAGTAAACAGCGGGCAAAACTGAAATCCATGGCCATGACGATGAGCCCGATCCAGTATTTCGGAAAAGCTTCTCTCACGGAAGAGAACCTGAAGAACGTGGATGAAGCTCTTGAGGCGAGGGAGCTGATCAAGCTGGGTGTCCAGAAAAACTGCGAGGACAGCGCGCGGGAGATCGCGGAAGCGGCCGCGGAGAGACTGAACGCCGAGGTCGTCCAGGTGATCGGGAAGAAGAT